>JAKSDN010000768.1 GCA_022360075.1 Kiloniellales bacterium
CGTCCGTTTTACGTACATGTCTCTTCCGTGCCTTTACCTGGCTGTCTGGAACCTGGACTGGCCGCGCATGGCCCGATGCGATGACAACGAAAACGGCGGGCGCCTTATTCCCGCTTTGGCTCCCCAAGGCTGCAGTGAATCGGATGCATGCGAGTTCGACGCGAATCCCGGCGCGGTACTTGGACGGCGCGCCCGAGCGGCGTCTGTCGCCTAGTAAGTTTTTGTTATCTGTCCTAGTCTAAATCCCGCGGGGGAGATGCGTTCCTAGACAGCGGCCGCCTGCGCCGGTGCGCTCGGCGAAAGGTCCTGGTGAGAGGACTCGAGTGGGTCGGTCGGACCAGGTAACAGGCTCGGAGAGAGGCGCGGGGCAACGCGATGCTCGGAATGAAGGTCAAGGCGCTCGTCGTTTCCGGCCTGCTGGTGACGGCCGGCTGCAGCGGATCGCCCTATCTGACTGAGCCGCCGACCTCCGGCGCGGCGCAGAGCGGCGTTCAATCGGCGGCGGCCTTCGGCTCCGACTTCCTCGATTCCGGCCACGGCGGCGCCGACGGTTTCGGGACGCCCCAGCCCGAGGGCTTCGGCGTGGCCGGCGGCGCGCTCGATCAAGCCCACTTTCTCGGCCGCGAGACCCAGGTGGCCTTCCGCCAGATCGCACAACGCAAGCCGGATGCGCCGGTGCGGCCGGTCGCGCCTTCCGATGGGCAGCCGGACCTGCTCCCGGGCTTCAGCCGGGGCGCTCTCGGCGCCGACAGCTTCATCCGGGCCGGCGACAGCATCGAGGTGCGCTTTTATCGCAACACGGCGATCGAGGGCGAGCGCTACGGCATCGAGGTCGGCGACGTGCTGCGCGTCGACGTCGTCGACCATATCGACGTGTCGCGCGAGCGGGTACTGGTGCTGCCGGATGGCCACATCTCCCTGCCGCTGGTCGGCAGCATCCGCGCGGCCGGCAAGGACGTCGACCAGCTCAGCCAGGAATTGGCCGCGCGCTTCGAGAGCGAGCGGATTCTCGATCCCCAAGTGTCCGTGGCGGTCGAGGAGAGCGACAAGCGTCTGAACGCGCTGCTGTCCCTGGAAGGCGGCGGCGGGCCGGCGTCGCTCACGATCGCCGTCACCGAAGAGAGCATCCTGGCGCTGCCCTTCATCCCGCCCCTGAACGCCAACAAGCCCATGTCCGAGCTGTTGCAGGACATCCGCGGGGCCTATTGGGAAAAGTTCGGCGGCCGACTCGAGGTGACGGCCAATCTCGTCGAGCGCACGGGCGCGCCGCTGGTTTACGTCATGGGCGAGGTGCGCCAGCCGACCGTCGTCGCCCACAACCGGGCGCTCAACCCGATCATGGCGGTCGCGGCCTCGGGCGGATTCCTGCCCACGGGCGAGCCGGAGGATGTTCGCGTGATCCGCACCGATCGAGGCGGCAACTACAAGGTCTATGCCTTCGATCTCGAGGCGGAGTTGAACGGTGAGACCCAGGCGGCAGCGAACTTCCTGCTCCAGCCTCAGGACGTGGTCTATGTCCGTCCCAGCGGCATTGCCGAGGCGAACCGCTGGGTCGCGCAGTACATCCTCAACATGCTGCCGTTCGATCTGGGCGCCAGCATCTCCTACGAACCCTTTGCCAGTGATTGAGTGATCGGGGGCGACAAGCCATGCGGTCTGCGCGGGGCATGACCGCGAGGCTGGAGCCGCTCAGCGATATCGAAAGCCTGGCCGCGGACTGGCAGGGGCTTCAGGCACGCGCGGCCCATCGCTATTTCCTTTCGTGGGGCTGGATTGGCTGCTGGCTGCGGCACTTGCCGGAGACCGTGGCGCCACTGGTGCTGCGCGTCACCGACGGCCCGAGCCTCGTCGGCCTGGCCGTCGTATGCCCGCGCGACGCCCGGCGCCACGGCCTGTTGCGCTCGCGCAGCCTGCACCTCAACGAGACCGGCGATCCCCGGCTCGACGAGCTGACCATCGAGCACAACGGTTTCCTCGCCGAGCGTGGCGCCGAACCCGCAGTCTGGCAGACGGCCCAGACATGCTTCATCGAGGCCCTGGCCGAAAAGCGCTGGGACGAGGTCTTCCTGGCCGCAGTGGGCGAGGAGATGAAGGACCACTGGGTCCCGCCGGCAAATTTGCGCCGCGAGGCGGTCAACCACACGGTCGACCTGGCCGCGATCCGCGCGGTCGGCGGCGACTACATCGCCCGGCTCGGCAAGAAAACGCGCCAACATCTGCGCCGCTCCCTGCGGCTTTACGGCGAGCGCGGCGAGCCGCTCGCCAGCGCCGCCGCGACCGTGGACGAGGCCCAGGCTTTTCTCACATCGCTGATCGCGCTGCACCAGGCCGACTGGCAAAGCCGCGGCCTGCCGGGCGCCTTCGCCGATCCCTGGATCGTCGCCTTTCACCGCGCGCTGATCGACGCCCGCTTCGACCAGGGCGAGATCCAGCTCCTCAAGGTTTCGGCGGGCGACTGGACGCTCGGCTATCTCTATCATTTCCTCTATGAGGGACGCGTCTATTCCTACCAATGGGGCCTCGCGCCCGAGTCCGACGACAAGATCAACTTCGGCATGGTCGCCGACTATCTGGCGGTCATGCACAACCTCGAGGCCGGCGCCGAGGTCTTCGACTTCCTGCACGGCGACAACCTGCACAAGCGCCGCCTCGGCACCGGCGAGGAATGGAGCTACTGGCTGGTGCTCCAGCGCCCCCGCCTGGCCTTCGCCCTGGAGGACCGCGCGCGGGACTGGAAGCGGCGGCGCGAAGCGCGCAAGGGGTGAG
>JAKSDN010001415.1 GCA_022360075.1 Kiloniellales bacterium
CGCCGTCGACCAAGGCACCCCCAAGGGTCGTACCGTGCCCGCCCAGCCACTTGGTCAAGGAGTGCAGCACCAGATCCGCGCCCAGCTCGATCGGCCGGCAGAGGTAGGGCGTGGCGAAGGTGTTGTCGATCATCAGCGGCAGGCCGGCGCCATGGGCGACCTCGGCGACGGCCGGGATGTCCAGCACTTCGAGCCCCGGATTGCCCAAAGTTTCGGCATAGACCAGGCGGGTCTCGGGCCGGATCGCCGCGGCGAAGGCCCCGACATCGCGCGGATCGACGAAGCTGGTGGTGATGCCGAAGCGCGGCAGCGTGTGGGTGAAGAGGTTGACGCTGCCGCCGTAGAGCGAGCGCGAGGCGACGATATGGGCGCCCTGATCCATCAGGGTGACGATCCCGAGGTGCAGGGCGGCATGACCCGAAGCCGTGGCGATCGCGCCGACCCCGAGGTCGAGCGCCGCCAGGCGCTCCTCCAGCACCGCCACGGTGGGGTTGGAGATGCGGCTGTAGATGTGCCCGGCGCGCTCCAGGTTGAACAGCGCGGCGGCATGATCGCTGTCCGGGAAGACGTATGAGGTCGTCTGATAGATCGGCACCGCGCGCGCCCCGGTCACCGGGTCGGGCCGCTGCCCGGCGTGCAGCGCCAGGGTATCGAACTTCAGGAACTTGGGATTGGCCATGGCCGCCCGCCTCCACTCGAGCGCGGGAACCCCGGACCGGCGGGTTCCGGACCGGCGCCCCGACGGCCAGGAGACTAGCGTCAATGGCTGTGCAGGCTCAATGCCCGGACGCGCATCGGCAGCGCCTTAGGAAAACACCAGATCGAGATCCGCGATCAAGTCATCCGCCGCTTCCAGACCGGCGCTCACGCGTACAATCTTCTTGCCGACATATCTCGTGTTGATCGTTCTTTCGCCTTTCAAGATCGTGGGCGCCAGAATGCTATGGTTGCCGCCCCACGATGCGCCCAACGAAAAGACCTTCAGAGAATCGAACCGGCCGGCGAACCTGCTTTCTGCTTCGTCCTTGAGGACGACGCTGAACAGGCCGCTCGCGCCGCGAAACAGGCGCCGCCATAGATCGTGACCGGGCGATTCGGGAAGCGCCGGGTACAGGACCTCTTCCACGCACGGCTTTCCGGAAACGGCACGGACGAGTTCGAGCGCGGTTCGACCGACGTGCTCCAAGCGGACGGCCGCAGTCTCGATACCCCGAAGCGCGAGGAAGCAATCGTCCGGCGAGACACCGACCCCGAGGGACCTCATACAGCCGTTGACTTCGGTCGCAAGGGCTTCGTTGGCAACGGAGATCGACCCAAGGAGGACATCGGAATGACCAGACAGGTACTTTGTCACCGCCTCGACGACGATATCCGCGCCGAGCTCCAATGGTCTGCACAGAATGGGCGACGCCCAAGAGTTATCGCAGCCGACCAGGGCACCATAGGCCTTGACGCGCCTGACGATGTCCGGCACGTCCGGGATTTCCATCGTCGTTGAACCGGGCGCTTCGATCCAAACCAGTTTGACCGGGCCACGTTCGAACAGGTCCGGGTCCAGCTCGAGAGGATCGTAGTAGCGAACGCCGATGCTCAGCTTGGACAAAGTCGTCGCGGCGAAGCGGCGAACCGGGGGGTACACATTGTCCGGCAAGAGAACGACATCGCCGGCCTTCACGATCGACAGGACGGCGACGGTGATGGCCATCAGGCCGGATGGGGTCAGGAAGGTATCGCAAGCGCCCTCCAGTTCCGTCAGCTTGTTTTGCAGGGTGCGGGCCGTCGGGGTTCCGTTCAAGCCGTAGGCGTAGGACGATCTGTGTCTCTGTCCGCGCTGCTTGAAGGATGAGTAGTCCGGGAACGTTATGGTGGACCCGCGATAGGTCGGTACAGAAAGGCTGTCGAACCCGTCCTTCGATGCGGGTTGGGTTTGGACGACGACTGTCGGCATTCTCATGTTGTTGTCCTGAAATCTAGTCTTGGCTCTCGGCCCCCAAGGGTTGTCCGGCCCTTTTGCGCCGCAGAATGACGACAAATGCGGCCGCCACCGCCACGACGCCGACGCCGACGCCGATGGTATCGGACGACCAACCCGGGACGATGAGGGCCACCGCCGCCGCGGCAAGGATGACCCGCATCCACCGTGGCAGCATGGCGGCGAACCAGCCGATCGCGGCAACGGACAGGCAGGCGATGCCCAGCAGCGCCGATGCCGCAGCGTGCAGAACCTCCGCGAAGCTGCCGAGGCCGATCAGGGCCGGCGAATAGCAGAAGGTGAACGGCACCGGGAACACGCCGGCGGCCATTTCGCTTCCGCTCATGTGGCTTTGTGCCACCACGGCCCCCTCAAGCTCGTAGGAATAGCGGCGGGTCGTCCGGCAACCCGCCGCTCAGGGAGGAGGACTATTGGAGTGCACCGACCTCGCGGAAGTACTTCTCCGCGCCCGGATGCAAACCATCGCCAGGAACGTCGGCCATCTGCGCGACCGTCAGCTTCGCATAGGAGGCGTGCAGCCCACGCACGCTCTCGAGCTGCTCGGCCAGCGTCTTTGCCACCCAATAGGCCTCGTCGTTCGACATGTCGGCGGGGGCGGCGAGGATCATCTTGGCCGAGACCGTCGGCACGTCCTTGGTTTGCCCCTTGTAGCTGTTGGCCGGGATCATGCTGCGGCCAGCGGTCGGCATGCGCGATTTCAGCGCGCTGAAAGCCCCGTCCGAAATCGGCAGTCGGTCGATCGGGATGGTGCTCGCCAGTTCGGCGCCCCAGCTCGACGGAAAGGAAGCGATCGACACCATGCCTTCGGACCGCCGATCCTTGAGCGCGTCGCGCTGCTCGGTCAGGCTGCCCTTCGACAGCGAAAGATCGCTCTCGCCCAGGCCATAGGCCTTGAGGACCTCGGTGAATACCACCGCCGTGATCGAGCCCGGGTTCTGGGTGACGAAGGGATGGCCCTTCAGGTTGCCGACCGTCTCGAAGCCTTCCTCGCCGTCGACAATGATATGCATCAGGCTCTCGGACAGCGCGGCGATGACGGCGACGTTGGTGACCGGGGCGCCGAACGGCTTCTCGCCATTCTTGGCCACGGTGATCGCCGGCGACATGGAGAAGCCCAGCTCTCCCTTGTTGGCGGCGACATTGGCGATATTGGACAGCGCCGCGCCCAGTTCCGGATTCGATTGCACACCCTGCCTGGCGAAGATCTCCGCCATCCCGGCGCCGATGCCGTACCAGCTGCTGCCGGACACCGAGGTGAAGATGGTCAGCCGCTTGGGCTTCATTTCGGCGAAGGCCGGGCTGGCGGCCGCAACCGCGAATGCGGCGGCGACAACCGCCGTTTTGATCGTGTTCAATTTGACCATGGATACGCTCCCTGTGATGTAAGCTTGGATACGGGGACCTCCGGCTCTTGCCGGGTTCAAATCACCCGTAGCGCGCCGCTGCTTCCCATCAGCGACTGCACGCCGTCGCCGCGAACGACGACCATGTCTTCCACCTGGAGACCGCCGAACCCGAGTTCGTAGTAGGGCGTCTCCACGCAGAGGACCATGCCCTCCTCGATGATGTCCGTGCTGGTCGGGGTCAGGTTGGGCAGGTCGTAACCGTCGAGCCCGATGCCGTGCCCGACATGCGAACGCTGGTAATGTGGAATGCCTTCGCTGCGGACCGTCTCGACGACGATGTTGAAGATGTCCGCGGCGTGCGCCCCCGGCCGCAGATGTTCCAGCCCCCGTTCCACGCCCTTGTAGAGCGCATGGTGATAGGTCTTGATCTTCTCGCTCGGCGTCCCAAGCACGGCGATGCGCGCTATGTCGGCGCGATAGTGCCGGTAGCGGCCGCCGACATCGAAGCGGATGATGTCTCCCTCTTGCAAAGCGCGGTCGGCGGGCTGGACGTTCGGCATCGCCGAGCGCGGCCCGGTACCGATGCAATGGAGGACGGGCAGCCCGCCCTGCCGGACCGTCTCGAGGTTGAATTCGAGCCCCATCTCCGCTTCAGTGACACCGGGTGCGGCGATGCGCAGGGCAGCTTCGATGGAGGCTTCCGCGATACGCGCGGCCATTTGCAGACGGGAGACCTCTTCCTCCGTTTTGACGGCGCGGACCTGGCGGAAAATCTCGAATGCCGGCGCCACGGTCGCACCGGCGCAGGCGTCGAGGGCAAAGGCATCCAGGGACGGCACCAGCCCGCCCTCGTCGATGCCGACCCGCGCCTTATCCAGGCCCAGTTCGGCGAGCGCCGCGGCGAGGCCGGCCTTCGCACTGCCTTCGTTGGGCAAGGCATAGAGCTCGGCTTGGCGCTGGTCGGCCGTCGTCAGGTTCGCCGTCGCATCGGTCTCGACGAAAAAGGCGCCGAACTTGGAGACCTGCTCGACGTTGATCTCCTGGTCGGCAAGCAGGTCGAGCTGCCCGGCGCTGGCGACGATGCGCGGCGCGCCCCGGCCCGACGCCGGCCAGATCACGTAGGTCTGAGGCCCTCGCCGGATCCACTGTGAAAGAGCCCAGTATCCACTGGAATACGTGACGTTTTCCGGCGATGTCGCGACGACGGCATCGAATCCATGTTTCTCCATCATCGCGTAAAGCCGTTCGGCGTTAAGCAACGTCATTGTCGACCACCTCGATCGTCTGAACCTCCCCGAGGCGTTCTTCCGGGCATCCAAGGCGGCGTGAAATCTCCGTTGCGCTGGCAGTGACCTTGTTGATCGCTTCGGCCAACTGGATTTTCGGCTGAAGGCTGGGCACGTAGGCAATGCTGATCGCCGCGATGCACCGGCCGCTCGCGTTCCTGACGCACGCGCCCGTGGAAGATACCCCGACCAAGTTTTCTTCGACCGACGTCGCGTAACCCTGCCGACGGACCGTCTCCAACTCGGCGATGACCGCATCCGGGTCGAGCACCGTTCGCTCCGTGAGGCTCGCCAACGGCCCCGGCCCGAGCAGCGCGCGAGCGCGCGCCTCGCTTTCCTCGGCCAGGATCGCCTTGCCCATCGCCGTCGAGTGGAAGGCCGCCTCCGTACCCGGAGCGCTGCGAATGGAAATCGGCCCGTTGCTCTGTATGGCCAGAATGTAGATCAGACGTTTTCCGGAGATGACCGAGAGGAAAGCGTTCACCTCCATCTCGCGCGTGAGCCGTTCCAGCACGGGCATGGCGGCGGCGACAAGGCTGTCATCGGTGAGCATGGACGAACCGAGAGACAGCGCGCGGTACCCGAGCCCGTACTTCCGGCTGTGCGCGTGTTTCATCACGAACTGGGCGTCCTCCAGCGTCTTCACCAGGCGCTGAACGATGGTCGGGCTGAGATCGAGGCGCCGCGCGATCTCGCGGACGCCAAGCGGTTCGCCCGCGGCTTCCAGCAGCTCGAGTATGGACAGCCCCCTTTCCAGAGATTGGTTCGTGTCGGCCAAAGAATATTCCTATAATCGGTACATTGTTTCGTTATAAATACTGCTGTCTTGCGCCCCTCTTGTCAACTCATGCCCCGCAAGGCGTGCCGACGCTGGATCAGGGTTGCAATGTCTGAGCTTTCCGTAGGGGCCCGAAGCCGCGCTCCTTTACCGATTCGGCCCGATGATCGAGGCCTCAACGAGCATGCGGCCGTCCCCGCAACGGCGAACGTCAATCGAAGACCTGGCCCACAAGGTTGGGCCCTATGGAGGACTTCTCGTTCTCGTCCACGCGAAACGGGGAAAAGGGGGTAGAAGCTCGAAAAGCCGAGACCGTTCCCAAGCATGGCAAAGGGACAGCAGCCTCGGGTCACGAGCGCCGGACGGCTGGCCGGGCGCCAGGGGCGGCTTCTCAATCGCGACACCGCACGCGGACGGGTCGCGGATCTATTGCGTTCCGTGATCCAGTCGATCTGTCGCATTCCGCTGGACGGCGGGCTCGCCATCGAGATCGGCGACGATCTCGCCAGCCTACTGGCCTTCGCCTCGACAGCGGCAGCCGTGCGAGCCGTCCCAGGCTCGCACCATATAGTCACAATATTTCAATGGATTACGATCGGACCGCCAGCACGCGGAACAACTCTGGGCAAAAAAATTGGAGGGCCGTTTGATCCGCCCTATACGGACCTCGGCCCTCCCTATTATGACGCCTCAACCTGTCAACTTGCCAGCGAGCGGAGAGTACGGTCATAGCCTGTCAGGGTCAAGCAACGAATCGTTAACGAAGTGCCCGGCGGAAGCGGAATCCACAAACAAAGGCCGCCGGTCGAAACCGGCGGCAAGTTAACAGGGAGGCGTTACAAGGAACGGATAAACATCCGACTGACGGTTGGTCGACCGGGCGGTCGAAGACCCAACCGTCGATCAGTACGGTAAGCTTCGACCTGCTAACAAATGGTTAATTTCTTGGGAAATTTTGTTTCAACTTCCGGCGGGGCTGAGGCGGCGACGCTGGCCGGAATCGACGGCTGCCGGGCCGGCTGGCTGATCGCGCTCTGGCGCCCGAAAGCGCGCCGTCTGAGCTTCCGGATCGAAGCCGACTGGACCGCGGCGCGGCAGGTCCTGGTGCGCGAGGGCGTGGCGCTGGCCGGGGTCGACATGCCGATCGGGCTGACGGACCATGGCCCCCGACGTTGCGATCTCGCGGCCCGCACGCTGCTGCCGAAGGACCGCAAGTCGAGCGTCTTTCCGCCGCCGCGGCGCTATATGCTCGCCTGCGCCGCTTGGCAGGAGGCGCAGGCGCTGGGCCGCGAGCGCGAAGGCAAGGGCCTCTCCAAGCAAGCTTGGAACATCACCGGCAAGATCCGCGAGATCGACGAGGGCCTGACGCCCGAAGATCAAAAACGCGTGATCGAGGTTCATCCGGAGCTGGCCTTCCATCGCCTGGGCGGCGCCGTGCCGCGGAAGGTCTCGGCCGAGGGCGAGTCCCGGCGCCGGGCGCTCCTGGCCGAGGCCGGCCTGCCGAGCCTCGATCCTTGGCTCGACCGCTTTCCGCGGTCGAAGGCCAAGCCCGACGACCTCATCGACGCGGCCGCCTGCGCCCTCGTGGCCGAGCACGCCCGCCACGGTCGCGCGACGCGCCTGCCGGCCGAAGAGCCGCCGCGCGACGGGCGCGGCCTGCGCATGGAGATTTGGTTTTGAGTGTGGGTGCCGCGCGCTGGCCCTAGTCGGCCTGCTTCGCTTCGGCATTGGCCGGTGCCAGGATCTCGCTCGGCTCGACGCCCTCCCACCAGGCCAAGAAGCGGATCTTGAACGGCAGCTTCTCCTGCTTGGCGGGCTCGCTGGGCTCCTCGGCAGCCGGTTCTTGGGGAGCGGGTTCCTCGACCGGCGCCTGCGCCTCGGCCTCCTCCTCGGTTTCGTCGCTGGCCTTCTCTTCCGCAGCGGGTGCCGGCGCCTCGGCGTCCGGCGCGGCCAAGCTGCGCACGGCGCGCTCGAGCTCCGTCACCAGCACGCCCGAGGCCGCCTCGCTTTCCTTGAGAGTCGCCGTGATCGACTGGCCGTGGACCTTCAGCAGCGAGAAATGCCGCGCCGTGATGCCCTCGCCGGCCTCCTGCAGGCAGGCCAGGGCCTCGCGGGCGCTGGCGACCACTTCGGCCACGCCGCTGAAATCCTGATCGCTCATGATCGCCTCGATCTCGTCGAGGCTCGCCGAGATCGTCTCGACGCAGTCGCCGAGCAGCGGGAAGTCGACGCCCTTGCTCAGGACCGACTCGGCGCCGGCCGCCAAGCTGTCGATCTTGCGCGAGAGATGGAAGAACTTCTGGGCGCTGAGCGCGTGCATGGTCTCCTTGATGCGGTCCTCGTTCAACGCCGCCGACTCATCGCCCGTGACGACGTGGCGCAGGCTGTTGGGAACCTCGATCGCCACCAGGTCCTCGTCGCTCGGTTCGCGATCCTCGGGCCGCCGATCGGGCCCGACGTAATCCTCGGTGGCGATGAAGTCCTTGCGCTCCTCGATCTGCCGGTTGACCCGGTCGCGCAGGCTCCGATTCGTCACCGGCTTGACGATCAGGTCGTCGGCGCCGGCCTGCAGCGCGGCCTCGACGACGTCGCGGTCCGGACGGGCGACGAGGGCGATGATGACGACGAAGGGGTTCTTGGTCTCGACCTTGCCGAGGCGGATCTTCTGAATCGTCTCGCAGACCGCCGCGCGCTCGCTGTCGAGGTCGATCAAGAGCAGGTCCGGCGTTTCGCTGGCCAGGCTTTCGGTGAGCTGGATCAGGGAGGCGCAGCTCGAGATCTGGCGCACGCCGATATCGATAAGGCGATCTTTGGTTTGGCTTTTCCCGCCGTCGCCCGCTTCGAGCACGAGGACCTGGGCTTCCTCTAGAGAGAGCGAGGCCGCTTGCCTTTCCTGGGCATTATCAGCCACCGATCGTTCCTCTTTTTGTTGGTCTTCCTTGGTCGTTTCTTGAGTACGAGAGCCGCAGCCATCGATAGCGATCCAGCCCTGAATTTTTCTTTAATCCGCTCGCCGGATCGCGACTCGGTTGCGAGGCCGTCCTCGACGGAAGACGGGCAGCTTGCCGCTTGGCCGGAAGGGCGCCTTCGACCACACTGCCGGCCATGACTCCGCAGCTCACGGCCTGGCTGATCCTGATTTTCGGCTATCTGATCCCGCTGGCCCACATAGGCCTGTCGCCGGCGGCCGGACCTTGGCGTCCGCCACAGGGCACGCGTTGCCCCTTCGGGCCACGGCTCGGCTGGCTGGTGCTCGTCGTGCTGATCGGTCCCTTCGGCTGGCTGCTGTTCTTCGCCTCCAGGCTCCGTTTACGGCGCCAGGCCAAACAGCGCGGCGATCGGGATCAGCGCTTGAACAGCGCGTCCGCGCCCGAAAGATAGGTCTTCTTGGCCTCGATCTTCTCGCGGACCCGGGCCGCCTCGGCCTCCAGCTCGGCCAGATAGGCCTCGAGTTCCTCCACGCCCATCGCTTCCAGGTCCTTGGGCTTGGGTTTCTTGGTCCGCGGTTCGAGGTCTTGCCAATCCACGCGAGCCTCCTTCCATCGGCTTGCCAGGCCTTGGAGATCATACTAGAGAAATCGCCGAATGCGAGGCCTCGCCGTGCCTTGCCGATAGACGACGAGCGCGAGTCCTCCCATGCCCGATGACCTTCCGGAGACCATGACCGCCATCGAGATCCGCGAGTTCGGCGGACCCGATGTGCTGACTCCCGGCAGCCGGCCCGTCCCGACCGCGGGCTCCGGCGAGGTGCTGATCAAGGTCGCGGCCGCCGGCGTCAACCGGCCCGACGTGCTGCAGCGCAGCGGCGGCTATCCCCCGCCGCCCGGCGCGTCCGATATTCCCGGCCTCGAGGTCGCCGGCACCATCGTCGCCCTGGGCGGCGATACGGGCGACTGGCGCGAAGGCGACGCGGTGACGGCGCTGGTCTCCGGTGGCGGCTACGCCGAGTACGCCACGGCGCCGGCGCCTCAATGCCTGCGCGTGCCTCAAGGCCTTACCCTCGCCGAGGCCGCGGGCCTGCCGGAGACCTTCTTCACCGTCTGGAGCAACGTGTTCGACCGCGGCGGCCTGACGGCAGGCGAGAGCTTCCTCGTCCACGGCGGCTCCTCGGGCATCGGCACGACCGCGATCCAGCTCGCCAAGGCCATGGGCGCCCGCGTCTTCGCCACGGCCGGCTCGGCGGAGAAGTGCGAGGCCTGCGAGCGCCTCGGCGCGGAGCGGGCCATCAACTATCGCGAGGAGGACTTCGTTCCGCTGGTCAAGCAGGCGACCGACGGCAAGGGCGTGGACGTGGTGCTGGACATGGTCGGTGGCGACTACGTGGCCCGCAACATCGCCGCCATGGCAGCCGACGGCCGGCTGGTCTACATCGCCTTCCTCGGCGGCTCCAAGGTCGAGGTCGATCTTCTGCCCTTGATGCTCAAGCGCCTGACGGTCACCGGCTCGACGCTGCGCCCGAGGCCGGTCGCGTTCAAGGCGGCGATCGCGCGCAAGCTCGAGGAGAAGGTCTGGCCGCTGATCGAGGCCGGGACGCTCAAGCCGGTCCTGCACCAGACCTTCCCGCTGGCCGAGGCGGCAGCGGCCCACCGACTGATGGAATCGAGCAGCCACGTCGGCAAGATCGTCCTGACGGTGTGATTCGACCGCTCAGAGGCCCTCGGAAAGTGGGCGGGAGACGGGCAGAAATCCGCTCCCGGCGGCTTGATCACGGCCTTTCATTCGTGCCCCAAGCAGTCTATATAGAACGAATATTTCGCGCAGGACACGAAGACGGCGCGCGCTTTTGCCGCGCCGGACGCTGCGGTTCCCGAAATTCGGCCGGCCTGGCCAAGAGGAGGAGACATGGCGCTGCCGCTGATGCCCAAGGCGACGGCTGTATGGCTGATCGATAACACGACGCTCAACTTCGAGCAGATCGCCGAGTTCTGCGGCCTGCATATTCTCGAGGTGCAAGGCATCGCCGACGGCGAGGTCGCTGCGGGAATCCAGGGCATGGACCCGACCGCGAACGGCCAGCTCACCCGCGAGGAGATCGAGCGCTGCCAAAACGACCCTTCGGCACGGCTCAGGCTCGCCAAGAACGACCTGCCGCAGCCGGCCAAGCGCACGAAAGGCCCTCGCTATACGCCGGTGGCCAAGCGCCAGGACAAGCCCGACGGGATCGCCTGGCTGCTGCGCCACCACCCCGAGTTGAAGGACTCGCAGATCGCCAGCCTGATCGGCACGACGAAGAACACGATCCAGGCCGTGCGCGAGCGCTCGCACTGGAATTCGCCGAACATCCGGCCGCGCGATCCGGTGCTGCTGGGCCTCTGCAGCCAGAGCGAGCTCAACAGCGTGGTCACCAAGGCCCGCAAGGCGGCCGAGCGCGCCGGGCGCGAGCTGCCGCCGCCGCCGACCTTCGACGAGAACGAAGAGCCCGCGCCGGGTTTGTAACCGGCGGCGGCCACGCGCCGATCTCATGACGCCTTGGTGTCAGGCTCAAGAAAAACCCAGAACGCTCAATGAGTCGGACGGCTTTATACCGAGCTGCGTTGAGTCGAACCCATACCTCAAGCGTCATTGCGAGCCGGCTTTAGCCGGCCCTTCGGCGCCATTGGGCAATCCAGAGCCACCGCGCGGCTGGCAGCCAGATGTACTGCTTCGCTCCGCCCGCAATGACGAAGCCTATCGCTTTGGATCGATCTCATCACCGCTTGGTATAGGTCCGGCTGTAAGAGGGGCAAAAGTCCAGGCGAGAATAGATCGGCGTTCTGCGACAGGAACGCCAAGAAGCTTGGAGCGCTGGATGAAGAGCCTGCGTGCTTCGAGACGCGCTCTGTCGAGCGCTCCTCAGCATGAGGTCCAATCTTAATGCCATCAAAAACCTGTCCTCATGCTGAGGAGCCCCGAAGGGGCGTCTCGAAGCACGCACA
>JAKSDN010001179.1 GCA_022360075.1 Kiloniellales bacterium
GCCGAAGTCATAGTCGTCGTTCTCGCCGGGAAAGTCGGTGTGGCGCGGCGAGGTGTCGGGCGCCACCACCATCAGGCCGAGCTCGCTGGCCAGGCGCTGGGCGCCGGCCTTCACCGTGAAGTTTTCCTCTGTGCAGGTCAGGCCGGAGAGATAGGTGACGACCGGCACCTTTTCGCCGTCGAGCGCGGCCGACGGCCGAAAGACCGAGAAGCGCATAGGCCCGCCGACCGCCTTCGACTCGTGGCTGTAGACGCCCTGCACGCCGTCGAAGCTCTTGTTCTCGCTGATGACGGTGAGTTCAGCCATGTCCCGGTCCCAGTCGCGTCTGACAGTCGCAATCAGTAAACAACCACGCTGCGGATCGATTCGCCGGCGTGCATCAAATCGAAGCCCTTGTTGATCTCATCGAGCGGCATTTCGTGCGTGATCAGGTCGTCGATGTTGATCTTGCCCTCCATGTACCAGTCGACGATCTTCGGCACGTCGCTGCGGCCGCGCGCGCCGCCGAAGGCGGTGCCGCGCCAGACCCGTCCGGTGACGAGCTGGAAGGGCCGCGTGGCGATCTCCTGCCCGGCGCCGGCGACGCCGATGATCACCGACTCGCCCCAGCCCTTGTGGCAGCACTCGAGGGCTTGGCGCATGGTGTTTACGTTGCCGATGCACTCGAAGCTGTAGTCCGCGCCGCCGCCGGTGAGATCGACCAGGTAAGGTGCGAGGTCGCCCTCGACCTCCTTGGGGTTGACGAAGTGGGTCATGCCGAACTGCTCGGCCAGCGCCTTCTTGCCGTCGTTGAGATCGACGCCGACGATCATGTTGGCGCCGACCAGGCGGGCGCCCTGAATCACGTTGAGGCCGATGCCGCCGAGGCCGAAGACCACGACGTTCGAGCCGGGCTCGACCTTGGCCGTGTTGATCACCGCGCCCACGCCCGTGGTCACGCCGCAGCCGATGTAGCAGATCTTGTCGAAGGGCGCGTCCTCGCGGACCTTGGCCAGCGCGATCTCCGGCAGCACCGTGTAGTTGGCGAAGGTCGAGGTGCCCATGTAGTGGCGGATCATCTCGCCGCCGATCGAAAAGCGGCTGCTGCCGTCGGGCATCAGGCCCTGGCCCTGGGTCGTGCGGATCGCCTGGCAAAGGTTGGTCTTGGGATTGAGGCAATACTCGCACTCGCGGCATTCCGGCGTGTAGAGCGGAATCACGTGGTCGCCCTTCTTCAGGGAGGTCACATCCGGACCGGTGTCGACCACCACGCCCGCGCCCTCGTGGCCGAGGATGGCCGGGAACAGCCCCTCCGGGTCCTCGCCCGACAGCGTGAAGGCGTCGGTGTGGCAGATCCCGGTCGCCTTGATCTCGACCAGCACCTCGCCCTCCTTGGGGCCTTCGAGCTGCACGGTCTCGATCGAAAGCGGCTTGCCCGCTTCATGGGCAACGGCGGCGCGGACGTCCATCGGCATGTTCCTCCCCGGTTCGAGTCTGATGGCGCCGCAAGTTCCCAGGCCGGATCGCCGGGTGCAAGGGTCAAATCGTAACGTGGCGGGCGGCCCGGGATAGGGAAAGAGCGAGACGGGCGATGGGGGTCTCTAGGCCGGCGACGATGTCTGAGCCGCTGGCCGGCGTGGGGCCAGACGCTTGAGCTAGCGGGCGAGGATCGCTAAAGACTCTAGAAAAGCCAAACAAACAACCAAACTTCCAAGGGTGTTGCATCGATGTCGCAGAACGTCGCGGCGCTTTCCGTTTCTGCGGAAGAGCCGGACAGCAAGGCTGCGCGGTTCCGCGCCTTGCTCGAGTCGCCGGAACTCGAATTCATCATGGAGGCCCACAACGGCCTTTCGGCGCGGATCGTCGAAGAGATCGGCTTTCTGGGCATCTGGGCCTCGGGACTGTCGCTCTCGACCGCCATGGGGGTGCGCGACCGCAACGAGGCCTCCTGGACCCAGGTCATCGAGGTGCTGGAGTTCATGTCGGACGGCACCGCGATCCCGATCCTGCTCGACGGCGATACGGGTTACGGCGATTTCAACA
>JAKSDN010000331.1 GCA_022360075.1 Kiloniellales bacterium
GATTGGCGGAGAAGTTGGAGATGACGCCGTGCCAAGAGCCGCCGGTCGTGTTGCCGACCTGGCGCGGCTCGTCGAGCGAGACGAATTCCTGCTTCTCAAAGTCGTAGTACTCATCCGACGAAGGCAGCATGGCCGCCGCACATTTGCCGCGCACCTTGGAGCGGCTCTCGTCCTGGCAGAGCGCGCCGACATCGCCCCACGAGAAGACGAAGATCGCCTTGCCGCGCAGGAAGTAGTCCCACGCCTCGCCGAGCGACCAGCCGACCTGCGCCGACGGGCCGGTCTCGTGCAGCGCCTGCAGGAACTCGAGCGCCCGGATGTGGCCGGGGCTGTCGATCAGCGGCGTCATGTCGGTCGGATCGAACCAATAGACGTTGTGGTAGCGGTCGAGCTTGCCCGGCGTCATCGCGAAGGAGGCCGAGAGCGACTGGAAGTGATAGTGGCCCTGCTCGCCGACCTTCAGGTGCAGCACGGAGCCGTGGTCGGGATCGGGGTCCTTGTCGTCCCAGTTCTTGCCGGTGAAGAACTGCGCGACCTCGAGCAGCTCCTGCCAGGTCTTGGGCGGCACCGGCATGTCCTTGCCGGTCTCGGCCTTGAACTGTGCCTGCCAGTCCGGGTCGGTCAGGACATCGCGGCGGTAGTAGAGCACCTGGCCGTCGGCATCGTTCAACACGCCGTAGCCGACGCCCTTCCAGGTGTGCAGGTTGCGCAGCGAATCCGGCATCGAGTCGTAGGTCCAGGTCGGGTACTCGCCGCTCTCCATGTACTCGTCGATCGGGATGATGTAGTCGCCGGCGATCAGGTCGCCGTAGAAGAAAGCGCCGACGATGATCGAGTCGTAGAGCCCCGTGCCCTGGCGCAGGTCGAGCATCATCTTGGCGTAGAGATCGGTGATCGGGGTCAGCGCGATCTCGAGCTCGCCGCCCGTGAGCTCCTCCCAGACCGGGCGCAGGCTGTGGATCGGCCCGGAGATGCCGCCGCGCACGCCGGAGTCGAGCGTGAGCACGGTGATCTTCGTGCCCTCGAAGGGCTTCTCGCCCGGTCCGAAGAGCGTGCCCAGCGCCTCGCGCGAGGTCGTGATCGTGGTGCCGTCTTCGAGGTTCAGATCGACGCTGCCGTCGTCGTGCCAGGTTACGGATTTATCATCCGCCAGAGCGTCGGACGCCGTCAGTGCGGCGATGGCCAAGGCGGCCAGAGTGATGCTTCCGCTTCTCATGATGCTCCCTCTCACGTTTGCCTGCTTCTTTGTGGGCCCGCGTCATGGCGGCGAGCCTTGCGTGTAGCGAGTAAGGCTAGGCGCTTTCGCAATCCCGGTCTAGGGGAGGTGGAACCTCTGCGGCGCCATGCGCATTTTCGGAAAGGAGATTTGACACGGATGAACCCGGATGAAC
>JAKSDN010001405.1 GCA_022360075.1 Kiloniellales bacterium
CGAGCGCAGCGAAACGGCGGACAACGGGGCCATCGTCGTGGCGCTCATCGACGAGGCCGAGGCTACCCTCAAGCGCCTGCGCCGCCACGGCCATTCGATCGCCCTGGAGCCAGCCAACCGCTCATACGAGACGCGGATTTTCCCGGCCGAGCGCGTGAAGATCCAGGGCCGCCTCGTCGGTCTGATTCGGCAATACTAGCGCTGCCGGGCCCAGGGCCGTCGCCCGCGACTTTGGGCAACCGTTTTCGCCGCGCCCCCTTCGTCGCTTAGCCAGAGCGCCAAGCCCTCGGAGCGCCATATGTCGCCGCGGTCGATGACCCGGATGGGCTGATCGCAGAGGCCCTTCGGGACGGAAACCAGGGCGATCACGATATCGGCACGGCGGCAATCCTCCTCGAGAGCGAGGCCGTCGCGCGCGATCGCGACGAGAAGACCGGATTTCTCGAACAGGCACCCCAGGCTGTCGCAGCGCAACGGCCCGGCCGCCTCGCCGTCGGCCGGCCAGCGCCGGGCCACCGCGACCCCGGATCGGCGTATCCAGGTCTCCGCGGTGAAACCCGAAAGCCGCCGCGAAGAGAGCCACAGACCGCCAGCCTCGTCGCGGATCCCGAGGAGCCGGCCGTCGCCGCTTGCCAGGAAGTCGGGTGGCGAGTTCAAAGGCACGGTCGCAATGCCCACCGCCACGGGTAGCAGGCCAAGCAAGCGCCAGGGCCGGCGCCAAAGGCAAAGCCAGAGGCCGCCGAGCACGATCGCCAGCAGACCGGCCATCGGCATGGCCTGGACGACCAGCACCGCGCCGGGCCAGCCCGCGACAGTGCCGGCGACCGTCAGCAACAGCTCGATCCCCCAACCCATCGGAGCCAGTCCGACCACTTCCAGCCCGAAAGGCATCAGCAGCGCCCCGACCACGGCCGCCGGCATGATCCAGAACGCGGTGAGCGGGACCGCCAGCAGGTTCGCGGCCAGGCCGAAGAGCGCCAGGCGGTTGAAGTGAAAGGCCGCGAAGGGCGCCGTCGCCAGGATTGCGATGACCGAGGTGAGCGCGACCCCGGCCACATAGAGCAGAGCGCGCCTTGCCAGGCTGCGCTCCCTGAAGATCCGCCGCTCGCGCTCGCGTATCGCCTCGTAGGCGGCGACCAAGGCGGTCACCGCCGCGAACGACATCTGGAAGCTGGCCGACAGCAGGGCTTCCGGCGTGACGATGAGGATCACGAGAGCCGCGCAGGCGACCAGCCGCAGCGATATTGCCGTGCGGTCCAGCACGACCGCCAACAGAACGACGGCGATCATCAGGAAGGCGCGCTGCGTCGGCACCGTCCCGCCGGACAGGAGGAGATAGATCAAGGCACCGAGCGCCGCGACCGCTGCCGCCCATTTCTTGATCGGATAGTTGAGGGCGAGCGGCGGTATCAGGGCGAGGATCGCCCGCAGCCCAAAGAACAGGAACCCGGCGACCAGACCGACATGGAGGCCCGAGATCGCCAGCAGATGCGCCAGTCCGGATCCGCGCATCGCCTCCTTCACTTCGGCCGAGAGCGCCCCGCGCTCGCCGGTGATCAGCGCCGCCGCCACGGCCCCCGGCTGTCCTGGTATGGCCGCCAGAATTCGCGACGTGATGGCCTGACGCAGCGTCGCCACCTGTAGGCTCCACAGGGTCCAAAAGCCGTCGGCCGAAGCGGCGTCGCTTTCCCGCGTGGCACCGAAGAGCGCGGCGTGGCCGACCGCATAGCCGACGCCGCCGAGCCCCTGGAAGTAAGCCCGTCGGGCGAAATCGAAGGCGCCGGGCGCCGAGGGCCCGGGCGGCGGCCGCAGAACAGCGGGCAGACGGATCCGGTCGCCGGGCTTGAGCTCGATCGGGTCGCGCGCGGTCAAGCGGATGCGAACCCGAGCGGGCAGGTCTGCCGCCGCGATGCGCGATATCGACTGCGGCTGCAGCAGGAGACGTCGCCCCTTCCCGCTCTCACCGGGCGGCTCGATGGCAAGGACCCGCCCGACCACCGTCGCGGCACCGCGTTGCTCCTCGATCACCGGTGCGGCCACCCATTGCGTGCGGAGCTGTGCCGCCGTCAGGCCGACCGCCAGCGCCGACAAAGCGGCCAGCGCCACGAGAACGCTCTGCCCCAAGCCCGTCCGCCAGCGCCGCAACAGGACCGCGACCGCCACCGTGCCGGCGAGCGTGGCGGGCGCGACCCAGACCGCCGGGTCCTCGGGCAGGGCGAAGAACAGGCCGATGCCGGCGCCGACCCCGACCGGAAGCCAGAGCCACCAGCGGTCGCGCTCGGCAATCAGGATCTCGGCCCAGCCGACGCGGGAGCGCAGGCCCAGGCGGGCGCCTTGCGGCCTGGACCCGCGCTCGACTCGCTCTAGCATGAAGGCCTGAGCGGAATGCCGTCAGGACAGGGTCTTGGCCGGCATGTGGGCGGTGATGAGAAGGGCATGAAAAGCGTGGATCACGGATGGCGGGGGCGCGGCAAGGTTCGCCTTGCTCGCTGCGACGGCGCGCTGATCATTCGCTATCACGGCTTGAGCACAAAGGGCGGCCGGCTCCAGGATCCGATCGGCGCGGCATTTCGCAAAGACTATCGCAACCTGAGGCCGAGTTACGACCTCTTTGCCGCGGCTCTATGGGTCGAGACCAGCAAGCCGCAGCGCTTCGATGTCGACAACGTGGCCAAGGTCTGCCTCGACGCCCTGACCGGAACGGTCTGGCACGACGATAGCCAGGTGCGACGCCTGACGGTCGAGAAGCTGCTCGCCGAACAGGACGCCATCACCATCGCGGTCCAAAGTCTCCATGCACCGGCATGGCAAAGCGAGGCGGCGCGGTCGCTCGCCGATCTCCTCGCCCGGATCGAGCGCCTCAAAGCCGGCAATGGCGCGCCGTAGCGGGCGGCGGCGCGCCGTGCTAAAGACCGCCTCCGTGCAGGAATTCCATCATCGCCAGAGTAACGGAACCGACAGATGACCGTGGTCACCCGCTTTGCCCCCTCGCCCACCGGATTCCTGCACATCGGCGGCGCACGCACGGCTCTCTTCAACTGGCTTTACGCCCGTCATCACGGCGGTCGCTTCACCCTGAGGATCGAGGATACCGACCGCAAGCGCTCGACCGAGGAAGCCATCGACGCGATTCTCGTGGGCCTCGATTGGCTCGGCCTCGATTGGGACGGCGAGGCCGTGTTCCAGTCCCGGCGGGCCGAGCGCCACGTCGAAGCCGCCCGCACTCTCCTCGAAGCCGGAAAGGCCTATCGCTGCTACTGCACGCCCGAGGAGCTCGAGGCGATGCGCAGCGAGGCGCGCGCGGCGGGCCGCGGTAGGCTCTACGACGGCCGCTGGCGCGACCGCGACCCCTCCGAGGCGCCGGCCGGCGTCGAGCCGGTGATCCGCATCAAGATGCCGCTCGAAGGCGAGACCGAGATTCTTGACCTCGTCCAGGGCGCGGTGACCGTCCCCAACCAGCAGCTCGACGACATGGTGCTGCTGCGCGCCGACGGCACGCCCACCTACATGCTCTCGGTCGTGGTCGACGATCACGACATGGGCGTCACCCATATCATCCGGGGCGACGACCACCTGACCAACGCCTTCCGCCAGTACCAGCTCTATCGGGCGCTCGGCTGGGAGGCCCCGGCCTTCGCGCACATCCCGCTGATCCACGGGCCCGACGGCGCCAAGCTGTCTAAACGCCACGGCGCTCTTGGCGTCGAAGCCTATCGGGAGATGGGCTATCTACCGGCAGCTTTGCGCAACTACCTGGTGCGGCTGGGGTGGAGCCACGGCGACGATGAGATCATGTCGACCTCGCAG
>JAKSDN010001508.1 GCA_022360075.1 Kiloniellales bacterium
AGGGATCGCACGGCGGCTATTGCGGACCGGCGGTCAAGCCGATCGCCCTCAACATGGTCGCCGAGATCGCCCGCGACCCCGAATGCCAGGGCCTGCCGATCTCCGGCATCGGGGGCATCAGCAACTGGCGCGACGCGGCCGAGTTCATCGCCGTCAACGCCGGCTCCGTGCAGGTCTGCACGGCCGTCATGCACAAGGGCTTCAAGATCGTCGAGGACATGATCGACGGCCTCGGCTACTGGATGGACGAGAAGGGCTACAAGACCCTCGACGACTTCCGCGGCCAGGCCGTGCCCAACATCACCGACTGGCAGTACCTCGATCTCAACTACGAGACCGTGGCGCGCATCGACCAGGATCTCTGCATCCAGTGCGGCCTCTGCCACATCGCCTGCGAGGACACCTCGCACCAGTCGATCGCCAAGATCAAAGACAACGGCACGCGCCGCTACGAGGTGATCGACGAGGAATGCGTCGGCTGCAACCTCTGCCAGCACGTCTGCCCGGTCGAGGGCTGCATCTCCATGGTCGAGGTCGACAACGGCAAGGACTACATGAACTGGACCCAGGACCCGCGCAACCCGATGAACCAGAAGGCGGCGGAGTGACGCTGTTACGAATTAGCGCTGCGTTGCATAGCTGTTGATACGCACTTCAGTGTCATCCTCGGGCTTGACCCGAGGATCCATCGTAGAGCGAGACTCAGACCCCGATGGATTGCCGGGTCAAGCCCGGCAATGACAAGATGAGAGGCGGCTGCTGCGAGGCAAACGGCCGAACAACAGGGCCGACTGAGACAAGGAGAAGAACCGGGATGGCCGTAAAGAACCTCAGCGTGAACGGCGAGCGCCTGTGGCAGAGCCTGATGGAAATGGCCAAGATCGGCCCGGGCGTCGCCGGCGGCAACTGTCGCCTGGCCTTGAGCGACTTCGACAAGGAGGGCCGCGACCTCTTCGTGCGCTGGTGCGAGGAGGCCGGCTGCAGCATCACCGTCGACAAGATGGGCAACATCTTCGCGCGCCGCCCCGGCAAGAACCCGGAGCTGCCGCCCGTCGCGACGGGCAGCCACCTCGACACCCAGCCGACCGGCGGCAAGTTCGACGGCGTCTTCGGCGTGCTCGCCGGTCTCGAGGTGATCCGCACTCTCAACGACAACGAGATCGAGACCGAGGCGCCGGTCGAGGTCTCGGTCTGGACCAACGAGGAGGGCTCGCGCTTTGCGCCGGCCATGATCGCTTCGGGCGTCTTCGCCGGCGTCTTCGATCTCGACTACGGCCACTCGCGCGCCGACGGCGAGGGCAAGACCATCGGCGAGGAGCTGGAACGCATCGGCTATATGGGCGAGCAGACGCCGGGCGAGCACCCGATCGGCGCCTTCTTCGAGGCCCACATCGAGCAGGGCCCGATCCTCGAGGCCGAGGAGAAGACCATCGGCGTGGTCACCGGCGCCCAGGGCCAGCGCTGGTTCGAGTGCTGGCTGCAGGGCGCGGAGTCCCACGCCGGCACGACCCCGATGAACCGGCGCCGCGACGCCCTGCTCGCCGCCTCGAAGCTCGTGGTGGAGATCAACAAGATCGCGCTCGAGAACGCGCCCCATGCGGTGACGACGGTGGGCATGATCGAGTCGAGCCCGAACTCGCGCAACACCATCCCGGGCCACGTGTTCCTGACCATAGACCTGCGCCATCCCGAGGACGAGACGCTGAGCGCGATGGCCGAGGCGCTGCGCCAGCGCTGCAACGCGATCTGCGAGGCCGACGGCATCGAGCCCAAGCTGGAGGAAATCTGGTACTCGCCGCCGATCAAGTTCAACGCGGACTGCGTGAGCGCCGTGCGCGGTGCGGCCGGGCAGGCCGGCTACGGCAACATGGACATCATCTCCGGCGCCGGCCACGACGCCTGCTACATCAGCCGCGTCGCGCCCACCGGCATGATCTTCGTGCCCTGCGAGAACGGCATCAGCCACAACGAGGCCGAAAGCGCCACGCCCGAGGACCTGGCCGCGGGCTGCAATGTCCTGCTCTACGCCATGCTCGACAGGGCGTCGCCGTAGGTGTCGCTTTTGCGCACACGCCGGTTTGAAGCACGACGCTGCATGCTCACCCTGCGTCCTTCGAGACGCGCCCTTTCGGGCACTCCTCAGGATGAGGTAGGTTTTCAATGGCATGTAGGATGTTCCTCATCCTGAGGAGCCGCCGGAGGCGGCGTCTCGAAGGACGCAGGATGGCGATCCAGCACCATACAATGCACGGAAGCCAAGCCTGGGCCGGGTTATCGATGGCATGCCAGGTCCGCTCCGACACCTTGGGGAGGCCCTAAAATGGCCCTCCCTGAAAGGGCACCCGAGGCAACGCCGGCAAGCACAGAGGCTGCCCCGCCCGCCATCGACGTGCGCGGCCTCTCGCTAACCTTCCAGACTGCCGACGGGCCGGTCTACGCGCTGGCCGACGTCGACCTGACTGTCGCGCGCGGCGAGTTCGTCTCCTTCATCGGGCCCTCGGGCTGCGGCAAGACCACGTTGATCCGCGTCGTCGCCGACCTCGAGCGGCCGAGCGACGGCCAGGTCGCGGTCAACGGCGTCTCGCCCGAGCAGGCACGGCTTGCGCGCGCCTACGGCTATGTCTTCCAGGCGCCGGCGCTCTATCCCTGGCGCACGGTCGAGCGCAACGTGATGCTACCGCTAGAGATCATGGGCCTGGGCGCGGCCGAGCGCAGGGAGCGGGCGGCGCGCTACCTCGAGCTGGTCAACCTCAAGGGCTTCGAGCGCAAGTACCCCTGGCAGCTCTCCGGCGGTATGCAGCAACGCGTGTCAATCGCCCGGGCTCTGTCCTTCGAGCCCGACCTGCTGCTGATGGACGAGCCCTTCGGCGCGCTCGACGAGATCACCCGCGATCACCTGAACGAGCAGCTCCTGCGCCTCTGGGAGCGCACCGGCAAGACCGTCGTCTTCGTCACCCACTCGATCCCCGAGGCGGTGTTCCTCTCGAGCAAGATCGTCGTCATGTCGCCGCGGCCCGGGCGGATCATCGACGTGATCGACTGCAACCTGCCGCCGAACCGCACCCTCGACGCGCGCGAGACGCCCGAGTTCGCCGAGATCGCCCACCGCGTGCGCGAGGGCCTGCGCGCCGGGCACAGCTATGACGACTGAGGCGCTCCCAACGCCCGCTTTCGGCGTCGGGTCGATGGGCCGGCGCCTGGTCGGCGGCAAGTTCCTGCCCGTCACCGTCGTGGTGCTGGTCATCCTGGCGATCTGGTATGGCGCCGCGGTCTCGATGAACGCGCCCTTGCTGAAGGACCAGTATCAACGCGACGACGTCGCCTGGGACTTCGAGCGCCTGGTCGAGGACGCCTGGGCCATGGAGCGGCCGGTCCTGCCGGCCCCGCATCAGATCCTGGCCGAAATCGACAAGTCGACCTTCCAGCGCAAGATCACTTCCAAGCGCAGCCTGGTGTTCCACGCTTGGGTCACGCTGTCCTCGACTTTGCTCGGCTTCGCCATGGGCACGCTGCTCGGCATCGCGCTTGCCGTCGGCATCGTCCACGTGCGCACCCTGGACCGCAGCCTGCTGCCCTGGATCATCGCCTCGCAGACCATCCCGATCCTGGCGATCGCGCCGATGATCATCGTCGTGCTCGGCAACATCGGCTTCACTGGCCTGGTGCCGAAGGCGATCATCTCGACCTATCTCTGCTTCTTTCCGGTCGCGATCGGCATGGTCAAGGGCCTGCGCTCGCCCGACCCGCTACAGATGGACCTCATGCGCACCTACAGCGCGACCCAGGCCCAGGTCTTCTGGAAGCTGCGCTGGCCGGCCTCGGTGCCGTTCCTCTTCACCAGCCTCAAGGTCGCCATCGCCATCAGCCTGGTCGGCGCCATCGTCGGCGAGCTGCCGACCGGCGCCCAGGCCGGGATCGGCGCGCGGCTGCTGGTCGGCTCCTACTACGGCCAGACCATCCAAATCTGGGCCGCGCTGCTGGTGGCCGCGCTGCTCGCCGGCCTGCTGGTCGCGGCAGTCGGCGCAATCGAGCGGCTGGTGGTGCGGCAGATGGGCGCGCGGCCGTGAGCGCGCGCGGGTTCGACCGGAGCTGCGCGGTCTTTCTTTTAACGGGGCTGGTCGCGCTTTTCCTGCCGGTCGGCGCGAGCGAGGCCGGCACGCTCGGCTGGTTCGACCGTCCGACCATGATGTTCGGCGCCGGCGTGGCGGGCGTGGCCGGGCTCTGGTGCCTGCTGCTGCGGCCGAGCGGGTTGTTTGCCGGCCTGGTCGTCACCGCCGCCACCATCGCCGGGGCCAGCGCGCCGCTGACCGCGATCTCCGCCCAGGCGGCGCAGGGACTGGAGGGCCGCACAGCGATCGGGCTCGGCGCGCTGGGCGTCTGGCTGTTCCTGATCGGCCTCGGCTTTCTCGCCTGGCGCGCGATGGCGCTCTGCGCCGCGGTCACGGGCGCAACCAAGCAGAAGAACCGCTTCGCCGCCCTGCTGGTACCGGCCCTGTTCGGCGCCTGGCTGATCTATCTCTGGCAGGTCCTGGTGACCGGCTTCGGCGTGCCGCAGGTGCTGCTGCCCGCACCCTCGGTGATCGGCGCGGTGCTGACCGGGGCCACCGACATGCTCTGGGCCGATTTCCACCAGACCTTTATCAAGGCCGTGCTCTCCGGCTTCGCCATGGGCTGCGGCGCGGGCTTCGCGGTGGCGATCCTGGTCGATCGCGTGCCCTTCCTGCAGCGTGGCCTGCTGCCGCTCGGCAATCTGGTGAGCGCGCTGCCGATCGTGGGCGTGGCGCCGATCATGGTGATGTGGTTCGGCTTCGACTGGCAGTCGAAGGCCGCGGTCGTGGTGGTGATGACCTTCTTTCCGATGCTGGTGAACACGATCGCCGGGCTCAACGCCACGACGCGCATGGAGTACGACCTGATGCGCTCCTACGGCGCGAGCTACTTCCAGATCCTGCTGCGCTTGCGCCTGCCCAACGCCCTGCCTTTCATTTTCAACGCGCTCAAGATCAACTCGACCCTGGCCCTGATCGGCGCCATCGTCGCGGAGTTCTTCGGCACGCCGATCGTCGGCATGGGCTTTCGCATCTCCACCGAGATCGGTCGCATGAACGTCGAGATGGTCTGGGCGACGATCGCCGTCGCAGCCTTGGCAGGCTCGCTGTTTTATGGCCTCCTGGCGCTCATGGAACGCAGCGCAACGTTCTGGCATCCCTCTTACCGGCATTGAGGCTCTGCCATAAATTTCAAACACGAACAGGGAGTTAGGAGAATGAAACGTTTAGCCATCCTGGGAAGTATCGCCGCCATCAGCCTGGCCTCGGCCGCGGCACAGGCGGCCGACGCGGTGACGATCCAACTCAAGTGGGTGACGCAGGCCCAGTTCGCCGGCTACTACGTGGCCCAGGACAAGGGCTTCTACGAGGAGGAGAACCTCGACGTCACCATCAAGCCCGGCGGGCCCGATATCTCGCCGCCCCAGGTGATCGCCGGCGGCGGCGCCGACATCATCATCGACTGGATGCCTTCGGCCTTGGCCTCGCGCGAGAAGGGCGTCGCCCTTGTCAACGTCGCCCAGGTCTTCGACCGCTCCGGCATGATGCTGACCTGCCGCAAGGACAGCGGCATCACCAGCCCGGCCGACTTCAAGGGCCGCACCCTGGGCGTCTGGTTCTTCGGCAACGAGTATCCCTTCCTCTCGTGGATGGCCCAGCTGGGGCTGCCGACCGAGGGCGGCGCTGACGGCGTGACGGTGCTCAAGCAGGGCTTCAACGTCGACCCGATCCTGCAGAAGCAGGCCGACTGCGTCTCGACCATGACCTACAACGAGTACTGGCAGATCATCGACGCCGGGCTCTCGGCCGACGACCTGCTGGTCTACAAGTACGAGGATCAAGGCGTGGCCACGCTCGAGGACGGCCTCTACATCCTCGAGGACAAGCTGGGCGACGCTGCCTTCACCGACAAGATCGCGCGCTTCCTCAAGGCTTCGCTGCGCGGTTGGGAATGGGCCCGCGAGAACCCGGACGAGGCCGCCGAGATCGTGCTCGACAACGACGCGACCGGCGCCCAGACCGAGAAGCACCAGAAGCGCATGATGGGCGAGATCGCCAAGCTGCTCGGCCCCTCCGACAAGCTCGGCTTCCTGGATCCGGCCGACTATCAGCGCACGGTCGACACCCTGCTCGCCAACGCCTCGACCCCGGTGATCACCAAGAAGCCGGAAGGCGCCTGGACCCACGACGTCTGGAACAAGGCGATGGGGATGTAGGCAGCGCGTGTGACCATGGACTAACGAGAGGGGAGCCCCGGTGGCTCCCCTTTCTATTTGCGAAGCATGACCACTGTGCGTCCTTCGAGACGCGCCCCATGGGCGCTCCTCAGGATGAGGTCAATCGAAGATGGCATTAAGAAAGGTCCTCATCCTGAGGAGCCCGCGATAGCGGGCGTCTCGAAGGACGCACGGTGGACTTCCAGCCCTTCCATAGTTCATTCACAAGCTGTTTGTTTGTCGAAGAAAGAGGACAAAGAGACGGGCTCCTGGCCACAATCCTGCAGTAGGCGAATCGACACGGATGAACGGGATAAACACGGATATCCGTGTCCATCCCCTTCATCCGTGTCCAAACCAGCAACCTTGACGCCTCGCGCGGTGGCGGCCCAAGCTCGACTCAACGACAAGAACGGGAGGCGAAACGCAGGCCCATGGATGCGCCGCTGCAATCCATGAAGGCGATGAAGCTCTACGACAAGGTGGAGCGGATCGAGAACGAGCTGCGCGCGCGCGGCATCGAGGACGGGGCGCCGCTTGCGGTCGCGGACCTGACGCCCTTCGACCAATACCACTATCATGGCACGGCCGCGGTCGATGCGGCGATCGAAGCTCTGGCGCTCGGCCCCAAGAGCAGGGTGCTGGAGGTTGGCTCGGGCATCGGCGGGCCGGCGCGCTATCTCGCTGCGACCGTCGGCTGTCACGTCACGGCCTTGGAGCTGCAGCCCGACCTGCACGACACCGGCGCGCGCCTGACCGCGCGCTGCGGGCTCGAGGGCAAGGTGCGCCATCTCCGCGGCGATATCCTGGACGAGCCCCTGGCCGGCGCCGGCTTCGACGCGCTGGTCTCGCATCTGGTCTTCCTGCACATCCCCGATCGGTCAGGGTTGCTCGCCGCCTGCCGGAACGCGCTGCGGCCCGGCGGCGGGTTCTTCGTGGAGGACTTCTCCAAGCGGCGCGAGCCGACGCCCGGGCAATGGGACGCCCTTCGGGAGAAGGTCTATTGCAGCTATCTGCCGACGCCGGACACCTACCTTGCACAGCTTGAAGAAGCCGGCTTCAAGGACATCGCCGCCGAAGACATGACGGCCTCCTGGACCGCCTTCACGGCCGAGCGCCTGGCCGCCTTCCGCGCCGCGCGGGATCGTCACGTCGGCGTTCACGGGGAGGCCGTTACCGCCGGCCTGGAGGACTTCTACGCGACGGTGGCCGGGCTTTACGGCGCCGGCGTGCTCGGCGGCCTGCGCCTCACCGCGCGGCTCGCCTAGGCGGTTGTGCCGGCCTGCGGGCAAACCTAAGCTTTCCCACCTTCTGCACATCCGACGGGGAGCGAGAGAGCGATGGGATCGCAGCTCAGTGCGCGCCGAGGCTTGGCCGGTCTGGCCCTGGCCCTTGGCCTTCTTTTCGGCGCCGCCAGCGCCTTCGCGGCCGAGATCCGCGTGCTCAACTGGCAGGGCTACGGCACGGACGAGCCCTGGGCATTGGAGGCCTTCACGGCCGAGACTGGCATCGAGGTGGTCCACGACTACTTCAACTCCGAGCAGGAGATGCTGACCAAGCTGCGCACCAGGATTTAATGGAACACAATGTGAAATAGGTAACCGTAACAGATCACATTACCAACCTTTAAAGTTTGTGTAAATAATAAACAGCAGTGATCACGACCGATTGAGAGCCAATTAAAAGGTATGTTTCCTACTGATTGATAACTACTGGAAAAGGGCAAAGAACGACAAATTTGTCTTTGACTATTATGGTCACAAAGAAACCTAGAGATAAACCTGTTTTGGAGTTGCTGGAAACTGTAATCTTTTTTTCAGAAGAAAGGTTTTAATTCCTTCTTTCCAGCATATCGTTTCCTTGAAAATGTTGCCAGTGAGCGTACACGACCCAAGGTTTAACGTACACGACACACCTGGGGGTTTACTTCCATGGTCATAAGCTCCAATCTGGGAAAAGGGGGGAAAGAGGGGGGGGGGGAAATGGGGAAATGACCCGACGAGTATGGCTTCTTGATAATCCACGTTTGGATAAAGCACACACATGTCAAATTCCACCATCCGCGAAGCCGTGTAGAAAAATTCAAAATGG
>JAKSDN010001319.1 GCA_022360075.1 Kiloniellales bacterium
ATCGGATCGGGCCGGATCGGATCAGGCTTTGCGTCGCTGCCGGACATCGGTGACATCGCAATTCTGCTCGCTTCTCGTGTCTTGCTTCGCGCGGGATGCAATCATCGATTAAAGACAAGACGGGTTTGAGAGGCGGAATTTCAGGGGCGATCGAACAGACACGTCTTTTTTGTACTCAGCCTTCGGCATCCAGCTTCTTGGCACCGTGACGGATGGCGTCCTTGACGAGCTGATGGGCACGCACCACGGAAACACCGAGGTGGTCGGCGATCTCCTGCAGGCTGCGGCCTTCGAGGCGGTGCATGTTGAGGGCGACGCGCGTGCGCTCCGGCAGCTCCATCAGCGCCTCTGCCAGCACCCGCAACTGATCGCGATGGATCGCCGCTTGCTCGGGTGATGCTGCAGGCGCGGGTAGGCGCGTCAGTTTGGCGTCGCCAGCGGTATCGAGCGAGGCCTCGGGCCGCCGCCGCCAGTCGAGCGCCAGATTGCGGACGATCCGGTACAAGTAGGATGTCGGGTGGGCGATCGGCCGAGGCGCGTCCTCCTCGGTGCGTGTATGTGAGCCAACCTGGGCGCTGCGCGCGCTGAAACGGAGGAATGCCTCCTGAACGACATCTTCAGCTTGCGCCCGGCAGCCGACGATCGGGGTCGCGTAGTCGATGAGAGCCGTTCTATGGCTGAGGTAGACCTCCAGGTCGCTCTTGTCGGATGTCACGCGCTCGCCTTTTCCGCCGGTCTTCGACCGGCGGGTCGGAAACGGCCTTCATGTCGCTGGGCACCGGCCCGCCGACCTTAGCGCGATTGAGAATCGTTCTCAAGACAGCGTGGCTGCCTTTGGCTTCGCAGAAGATCACGAGCCGTTGTCGGACGAAGTCCGCCCAAAGCGCTTCCCTGGGAAGCATGCCGCGAGAGGCCATAGCCAGAGGGGCCGCCAGGAGAGGGTGAAGGCGACGGCGATGGCAGCCGTGCTCAGCACGGTGGCCCAGAGCAGGGCGCCGAAGCTCGGCCCGTCACGAAGTAGCGCGACGGTGAGGGAGGTGGCGAGCGCAAGACCGGCCAACGCGCGGAGGACGAAGGCCACTAAGGCCGTTGGCGTGGCGGTGCCCGTCACGCTCCGCCAGTGCCGGTTTTGGCTGAGGGCCAGCAAGGCGAAGCCCAGATAGGCGGTGGCTGCGAGGGCGATCAGAAGGGCGGCTTCGGTCATCGCCGCGCCTCCGCCGCCGCCATCAGCCGATCGGCTGGGCGCTGCGCACCCGTCCGCCGCCGCAGCCGGCCGGCCGTGAGCGCCGCGATGGCCGCACCGGCGAGCAGCATCAGGTCCATGCCGGCGACCGCCCAGAGGCCCTCGGTCAGGCTGCGGGCGAGGTGGTCGCCGGTGGTGAGGGCGTTGAGGAGGACGGCGAGCAGGGCGAGGCCGGCGATGGCCCAGCACTGCTCGCGCCAGGCCCGGCCGGGGCGCGACCAGGCGTGGGCGAAGCTCACGAGCCAGACGAGATAGAAGGCCCAGATCTCCAGGGCATGGCGCTCGATCCCGAGGAAGGTCGCGCCCGCGGGCAGCAAGCGGTTGGCGACGAAGAAGGCGAGGGTGGCGGTGATGATCCCGGTGACGGCGCCGACGGACAGCCCCTCGACAATGCGCAGACCGGGCAGGTTCTGGGTGGCGTGCCGCTTGCGGCGCGTTTCCAGCCAGTGGATGAAACCGGTCGCGATCATGACGCAGCCCGACAAGCCGAGCCCGAAATAGAGCCAGCGCAGGGCCCAGTGCTCGAACTGAATGAAGTGCAGACCGGACAGGAAGCGCTGGACGGTCATGACCGGCTTGGCCGTGTGGCTGTGCAGGATCGCGCCGCTCGGCCCGTCGAAGTAGACGGCATCGAGGTTCAAGGTCACGCTGTCGGTGAAGGATCGGCGCATCTCGACGATGCTGTTGGCGTCACCCGGATGCCAGATGCGCACGAAATAGGGTCGCCCGCCATCCCACAAACGAAAGGCTTGTTCCATCATGTCATCCAGCGAGGCCAGCTCCCCAGGCGCCCCGGCGGCCTCTCGCTGGACGACGCCGTAGGCCTCTTTCAGGAAATCGGCCTCTCTGTCTTGATACAGGATCGGGACCACCCCGGGGAAGTGAATCGAAAAGAAGATGATCAAGCCCGAGAGGGTGATGATGAAATGGAAGGGCAGGGCGACCACCCCCGTCAGGTTATGCAGATCGAGGCTGCTGCGCGGCAGCTTCCGGTTCGGTCGGAAGGTGAAGAAATTGACGAAGATCTTTCGATGAATCAGGACGCCGGAGACGATGAGCGTCAGCATGGCCATGCCGAGCAGTCCGACAAGCCAATAGCCGATGTGCATCCACTCCAGGTTCAGGTTGTAGTGGAAGGGGAAGATGAAATCGCTGCCGGCCCGGCTTCCGGCTTCCGGCAGCAACAGGCCGGTGGCGGGATCGAGAAAACGGCTGGTGAAGTGATCCTGTGAATCCTGAAGGAACAGCCTGACCACGGGCTCGCGGTCCGTCGGGAACGAGGCGAGCCAGGCCCGGGAATCCGGTTGGACGAGCCCGGCCGCTACTGTGGCGATCGCATCCAAGGATGGCGACGCCTCGATGACCGGCAGGCGGGTTTCCGGGATCATCCAGCGATCGATCTCGCGATCGAAGACGCTGAGCGTGCCCATCCAGAAGATCGCGAACAGCAGCGCACCGACGACGATACCGGCCCATGTGTGCAGCCAGGTCATGGATTGACGGAAGCTCTCTCCCATGACGCTAGAGGCCTGGCCCGGGTGCCGAAAGCCCCGGCGCGAGCCAAAGCGCCAGTCCGTGGCTCGCCGCGCCGCCGCCCGCCAGCACCGCCCAGATCCGCCACAGCCGCCGCTCGGCGAAAGCCCACAGCAATAAGGTCAGGTAGATCACGAAACCGAGCATGGAGGTCAGGACGACCGCCTCGCTCTGCGGTATCGCCCGGCCCAAAGCCATGGCCGCGAGCGTGATCAGGCCGGCGCTCAGGACGTAGCCGCCAACGACGGCGGCGACGATGCGAGAGACCATCCGCAGGGCGCCGATCACGCGCTCACCAGCGAAACTTGATGCTGCCGACCACCGTGCGGTCGCTGCCGTAGAAACAGGCGTTGGCGCTGGAGCAGGAGGCGACGTGGCGGTTGTCCAGAAGGTTCTGGGCGTTGATCGCGAAGGTAAAGTTCTCCCATTCGTAGTGAACGGCCGCATCGAACAGGACGTAGTCGTCCACCTCCAGGGTGTTCGCCGCATCACCGTAGGTGAAGCCCTTGTAGCGCGCACCCGCGGCCAGCCCCAGGCCTTCGAGGAGGCCGTCCTGCACGGTATAGTCGGCCCAGACGGCGGCGACTTGCTCCGGCACGGTGGTCGGCCTGTTGCCCTCGTCGCCGCGATTGCTTTTGGTGATCTCGACGTCCTGGAGGCTCAGGCTGGCGATCACGTCCAGGCCGAAGTCGAAGCTCGCAAGGCCTTCGAGCTCGATGCCGCGCGAGCGCACCTCACCGGTCTGGATCTGGTTCAGAGGGTTGTTCGGGTCGGGCGTGCGCACGTTCTCGCGCGTCAGATGGAAGGCAGCCAGCGTCACCGAGCTGTTGTAGCCCGGCGGTTGAAACTTGATCCCCGCCTCGTACTGCACGCCCGTTTCCGGCTCGAAAGCCTCGCCGAGCCGATTGGCTCCGACGATCGGCAGGAAGGATTCCGTGTAGCTGGCGTAAGGGGCCAGGCCGTAGCCGAGGAGATAAACCGCGCCCGCCCGCCAGCTCAGCTCGCTGTCGTCCTGTTCCGTCTTGGTTCCGGCCAGCCGGTTGCTCTGATCGGATGAGACGAAGTCCCGCCGTCCGCCCAATGTCAGCACCAAGTCGTCGAACAGCTTGACCTGCTCTTGCGCATAGATGCCGATCTGCTCCTGCACGATGTTGAGGTCTGTCGAAGGGGCCGGTTGCATGACGCTCGCACCGTAGACGGGATTGAAGACGTCGATCGTCGGCGCCGCGCCGAAGCGTTGGAAGTCGTCGACGTCGAAGCGCTGGTAGTCGACGCCGGCCAGCAGGGTATGGGCTGCGGGCCCCGTGGTGAAACTGGCCTGCACATGCGTGTCGATGGTGTAGAGATCGGTCTCGCCATCGGCGGTGAAGGCGAAGCGGTTGAGGGTTCGCTGGTCCGCTGCCAGGCCGCCGCCGAAGGCGGTTTCGGTGTCCACGTCTAGGTAGTCGTAGCGCGCGTTCTGTCGGACCGTCCAGGTCTCGTCGAACTGGTGTTCGAAGAGGTAGCCGGCCGAGAAGCTGTCTCTGTTGAACTTGTCGAACTCGGGCTCGCCGATGAAGCGGTCAGTCCGGATGGTGCCGTTGGGATTGTCCAGCACCGTGCCGACAGCCGGCAGGAACTGATTGGTGCCGCCGGTTCTGTCCACCTGATAGTGGCCGAGAAGCGTGAAGGTGGTCCCTTCCCAGGGCCGCAGCGTCAACGCCGGCGCGAAGTAGCGGCTGTCGTCGTCGATGAAGTCGACCTGGGTCTCGCTGTCGCGGACCAGCCCGGTCACGCGAAAGAGCACTTGGTCATACCCGGCGATCGGACCGCCGACGTCGAACTTGCCTTCGCGATGGTCGAAGTTGCCGGCTTCGAGCTCGGCCTCGGCGAAGAACGCGCCGGGTGGACGCTTGGTGACGACGTTGACGAGACCGCCGGGGGTTGCTTGGCCGTAGAGCACGGAAGCCGGTCCGCGCAGCACCTCAACGCGTTGCGCCCCATAGAGCTCGGGTCTGAATTCGGCGAAGGCCGTGGAGCGGAGCTGCAGGCCGTCCCGGTAGACGCCGGTGCCGTTCTCGTCGAAGCCGCGGTA
>JAKSDN010000815.1 GCA_022360075.1 Kiloniellales bacterium
AGGGCCAAGACTGAGAGAGCCGACGCACAAGCAGCTCTACTCCGTCAAATCCTCCCAGAACTCCTTCACCCTTGCGAAGAAGCCGTGGGACTCCGGCGAGTGCTTGCGGGCGTCGCTCTCTTCCTCGAAAGCGCGCAGCAGCTCCTGCTGCTTCTTGCTGAGGTTCACCGGGACCTCGACCTGGGCGCGGATATACATGTCGCCGCGCGCCTTGGAGCGCAGCACCGACATGCCCTTGGCCTTGAGCCGGAACTGCTGGCCGCTCTGGGTGCCGGGCTGGATCGTGACCCGCGCGCGGCTGCCGTCGATCGAGGGTACCTCGATCGTGCCGCCCAAGGCGGCGGTGGTCATGGGGATCGGCACCTGGCAATGGATGTCGGCCCCGTCGCGGTGGAAGATGCGGTGCGGCGCGATGCTCAGGAAGATGTAGAGGTCGCCCGGCGGCGCGCCGTTCAGACCGGCCTCGCCTTCACCGCCCAAACGGATCCGGGTGCCGTCGTCGACGCCCTCGGGCACGTTGACCTGAAGCGTCTTCTCCTTGTGCACCCGGCCGCTGCCGCCGCAGGCCTTGCAGGGCTTCTCGATGATTCGCCCGGCGCCGTTGCAGGTCGGACAGCCGCGCTCGATGGTGAAGAAGCCCTGTTGGGCGCGAATCCGCCCGCGGCCCTGGCAGGAGGGACAGGTGACCGGAGCCGAGCCCTTTTCCGCGCCCGAGCCTTGGCAGGCATCGCAGGAGACGCTCGTCGGCACGCGGATCTGCGCCGTCTTGCCGCCGAAAGCCTCTTCGAGCGTGATCTCCAGGTTGTAGCGCAGGTCGCCGCCACGCTGGCTCGTTCGACCGCGCCGGGCGCCCATGAACTCGCCGAACATCTCGTCGAAGATATCGGCGAAACCGCCGGCGAAGTTGAAGTTGAACTCGCCGGCGCCCCGGCCACCGCCCGCGCCGTCGAAGGCGGCATGGCCGAAGCGGTCATAGGCCGCGCGGCTGTCGTCGTCCTTGAGGATGCCGTAAGCCTCGTTGATCTCCTTGAAGCGCTGCTCGGCAGCGGGATCGTCCGGGTTACGGTCCGGATGGAACTTCATGGCCAGCTTGCGATAGGCCTTTTTCAGCTCGTCGGCATTGGCGCCGCGATCCACCCCCAGGGTCTCGTAATAATCCTGCTTAGCCATACTGCTTTAGGTATCTAGCTACCTGGCAAAAAAGGGTAAACCCAGAATGTAAGAAGCCGGATGCACCGATTCGAGCCCTGCTCGCGTGCACATCCGGCCTCTCTTACCGTCCCGTCCGCCGGCCGCTCGGACCGGCGCTTAGGCGGATTTGCCCTTCCGGTCCTCGTCGACCTCCTCGAAGTCGGCATCGACCACGCTGTCATCGTCGGCAGCCTTGCCGCCGTCGGCGCCATCATCGGGTCCGGCCCCGTTGCCCGGACCGGCGGCTTCACCACCCTCGGCCTCTGTCTTGTAGAGCGCCTCGCCGAGCTTCATGGAGGCCTGCGCCAAGACCTCGGTCTTGGCCTTGATCTCGTCGGCATCCTCGCCCTCGAGCGTAGCCTTGAGCGCGGTCACAGCCTCCTCCACGGCGGCCTTGTCGCCGACTTCGAGCTTGTCGCCGGCCTCGCTCATGGTCTTCTCGGTGGTGTGGATCAGGGCCTCGGCCTGGTTACGGGCCTCGACCAGCGCGCGGCGCTTCTGGTCTTCCTCGGCATGCGCCTCGGCGTCCTTGACCATCTGCTCGATGTCGTTGTCGCTGAGGCCGCCGGAGGCCTGGATGCGGATCTGCTGCTCCTTGCCGGTGGCCTTGTCCTTGGCCTGGACGTTGACGATGCCGTTGGCGTCGATGTCGAAGGTGACCTCGATCTGCGGCACGCCGCGCGGCGCGCCGGGGATGCCGACCAGATCGAACTGGCCGAGCAGCTTGTTGTCCGCGGCCATCTCGCGCTCGCCCTGGAACACCCGGATCGTCACCG
>JAKSDN010000488.1 GCA_022360075.1 Kiloniellales bacterium
GCGCTCGAACACCTCCACCTTCTCGTCGGTCGACTGGCGCGAAATGGGCGCTTTGACTTGCTGGACCAAGCCTTGCAGCGCGTCGCTTTGCAGCAGGCTCATCGGGGCCTCCCTGAATATGCGTGGCGGCCTCTTCATTGAGTGCTTCAGAGCAATCGTCGGACCGCGTACGAAGATAGCCTGCCCGCGATGGTCAGCCCGTAGCGCGTAGGGCGCAAGAGCGTAAGCGTATTGCGCCGGATGTCATCGCGCGCGCGCTGGCCCTCATGCGGCGGGTTACGCTTCGCTAACCCGCCCTACAATCTACTGCGAGAGCAAAAAAAATCAGATGGACGAGGCGCCGTGCGACGAAAGCCAGTCGAGGGCGTTGGGCGCGGCCTATCGCGCGGGGCGGGCCAGGCTATCCGGCGTCTCTCTTGCCGGGGGCCATCGCGTCGATGCTCCCCAAGATGTCACTCAGAGCTGCCTGGCCCTTCGCGGAGGGCACGGGGCCCGCGGCTGGCTCCGGGCGCGCGTCCTCCAGCAAGGCAACCGCCGCGTCCCGCGGGGCATTGTCGCAGCATCTGAGGATCGCGCCGAACAGCTCCTGGGGATTGACCGGTTTGGCGACGTAGTCGTTCATGCCGCCGGCCAGATAGCGCTCCCGGTCGCCCTTCATGGCATTGGCCGTCAGGGCGATGATCGGCACCCGCGCGGCTTCCCCGGAAAGCGCCCTGATCCGCCGCGTGGCGGTCAGCCCGTCCATCTCGGGCATTTGGACGTCCATGAGCACGAGATCGTAGCGCTCGGCCTGGGCCGCGGCCACGGCCTCCACGCCGTTGACGACGATATCGATCGTGCAGTTCAACGGCTTCAGGACGCTCCGAAGGACGAGCTGATTGATGTGATTGTCCTCGGCGGCGAGGATCCTCAGCGTCCTGCCGACCTGCGGCAAGGCGACGTCGAGCGTCTCGTCCTCTCCGCCCTTCAGTAGGCCTTCGCTGCTCGCCGGCTCCGCGGCGATGGTGAACCAGAAAGTGCTGCCGTGGCCGGGCTCGCTCTCGACCCCGAGCTCGCCGCCCATCATCTCGACGAGGTGCTTCGAGATCGCCAGCCCCAGACCGGTGCCGCCATAGCGCCGCGTCGTCGAGGTATCGCCCTGCTGGAAGGGATCGAAGAGCTTGGCGCGGTAAGCCTCGGAGATCCCGATGCCGCTGTCCGACACCTTGAACAGCAGGACGCCGCTCTGCGCCCGGATCGCCGACAGCGAGACCCGGACCTCTCCTTCGGTGGTGAACTTGACGGCGTTGCTGATCAGGTTGACCAGGACTTGGCGCAAGCGCTTCTTGTCCGCATGAATGGCGTCGGCCACGCTCGGTTCCAGGTCCATCTTGAAGGCGAGTCCCTTGGCTTGCGCGCGCGAGGCCCAAAGCGCGTCGACGGAGCCCAGGAGCTGACCGAGGGAGAAGTCGCTCGGCTCGAGCATGAACCTGCCTGCTTCGATCTTCGAAAGGTCGAGGATGTCGTTCAGCAGCTCGAGCAGGGACTCGCCGGAATCCTTGATGACCTGGACTTGATCGCGCTGCTCGCGGCTCAGCTTGCCGCCCAGGAGCGCGCTCGCCATGCCCAGGACCCCGTTCATCGGGGTGCGGATCTCGTGGCTCATCGTGGCGATGAACTCGGACTTGACCCGCGAGGCGACCTTCGCTTCGTCGCGCGCCACCTCGGCCTCGCGGCGCGCCTCGGTCGCCGCCGTCAAGAGCGCGCGGGCCTCGCCTTCCGACCTTCGCAGCTTGGCCGCGGTGTCTTCCAGGTCGTCGAGAGCGACCACGATCGAGCGATGCGCCGGCCAGAAGATGAAGACGATCTCGCCGAGCAGCAGCAACAAGGCCAGGAAGAAGCCGATGTTGGAAATGTCGCGGATCGCCTCGACATTGCTCTTGGCCTCGTTCTCGAAGCCGTGGACGGCGGCGTCGAGCGACGTGAGCAGCGCGTCCGGGCCGACTTCGGTCATGCGCCGCCAAGCGGCCCCGATCTGATGCGGTGGTCCATCCAAGATGGTCTTCGCATCGCCGATGAACTGCTGCACCGCCGCATCGAGCCCCTTGCCCCGGGCCTCGTCGAAATAGATCTCCCTGAGCGCGGGACCTAGATTGCGGCCGCGCGTCAGGTAGACGTGTGAGCGTTCGAACAGCTCGATCGCATCCGCGAGGGCGCTTGTCGTGGCTTGGTCGCGATGACCCGAAGCGAGCTGCCCGGCGAAATAGAGGATCTGCTGGCTGAGCAGACGCTGGCGCCCGCTGAGGTTGATCGACTCGGCGAGCTGGTCGCTCGAGCTCGATGCCTGGAGGGCGGCCACGTGAGAGCCTGTGACCAGGACGAGGATAAAGCTGACCGCGATGAGATATCGCGTCCACAGCCTTCTCGGATTGCCCCAAGCCAACGGCATTTGGATAGACCTATAATTGATCCGGGCCTCTACCTATTCTCCCTTCATAGGCCATTACGGATAAACATTGACTTAATGCGCCCTCACCAATGGCCTATTCAAGCGACTGAAGGGGACTCGATTTTCTCCGCTAAATCAATATGTTGTAGGGGGCAAGAGTGCAGGCGTATTGCGCCGGATGTCATCGCGGGCAGACTGGCCCTCATGCGGCGGGTTACGCTTCGCTAACCCGCCCTACGGGCCGGAGGGAAGGCATGGATACGGAGGCGTTGGGGAACTCGAGGCTTCTCAACCTGCTTTTCAAACCGGCCGGCATGGCGATGGAGAGCCGGCTGCGCCATGTCTTCTCCGATCCGGTGAAGATCCTGCACGGCGCCGATGTCCGGCCCGGACA
>JAKSDN010001284.1 GCA_022360075.1 Kiloniellales bacterium
CTGTCATTCTCGGACAAGCGCGGCAAAGCCGCGCGCCGATCCGAGAATCCATGGTTGTCCGAAACCTGGACCGTTCAATGCTGAACACGATGGCGAGAGGGGACGGCGTTCTCAAACTGTTGAAGTGATTCCGGCGGCAGTCAGATTGGTCAGGGAAAGTCGTCGTCAGGATTCGACAAGCTCAGCATGAGGGGCTGGGGATGAACATGGCGCGGGAAACCAAAAGTCGAGATCGCCGACTCTCGATCCAACCGACCAAGCCTGCGGCACCACCACTCGCTCGCACAACAGCGAACCTTTGGTTGCGGCCACGCTGCGCTGTGTTCATCTGTGTCAAATCGACTTTTGCCGTCGTACCGTCGTGCCTTCGAGTCCGGTGTCCTCTCGAAGTCGTGCAGAAGTGACGCGGTGGGGTCAGGGCTGGGCCCAGTCGATCCATGGATCCTCGGATCTCCGCTGCGCTGCGTCCGAGGATGACAACTTCAGAGGCGAGCTTGTTGAACGTGGTCTTGGTCCAGCGCTGGGCGCGAGTGAATTCTGACACGGATGAACTCGGATAAACGCGGATCGCCATTCATCCGCGTCGAATGAACACTGCCGACGGTCGGCTAGGAACGCGCCCGCTCAGTGCGCCTCCGCCCAAGACGCGCCGACGCCGGCGTCGGCGACCAGCGGCACCGACAGCTCCAGCACCGGGTCGCAGGCCTTCTCCATCACCTCGCGGGCGACGGCGATGGTCTTGTCGAGCTCCTTTTCCGGCACCTCGAACAGCAGCTCGTCGTGCACCTGCAGGAGCATCTTGGCCTTCAGCTTCTTGGCGGCGAGTGCGGCCGGCATGCGGATCATGGCGCGCTTGATGATGTCGGCGGCGGTGCCCTGGATCGGCGCGTTGATCGCAGCGCGCTCGGCGAAGGAGCGGCGCGCCGGGTTCTTGTCCTTAATCATCGGGAAGTGGATCTTGCGCCCGAACAGGGTGCTGACGAAGCCGTGCTCGCGGGCCTGGGTCTTCATCGCCTGCATGTAGTCCTTGATGCCGGGATAGCGCGCGAAGTAGGCCTCGATGTAGGCCTTCGCCTCGCCCTGGGGGATACCCAGGTTCTGCGCCAGCCCGAAGGCCGAGATGCCATAGATGATGCCGAAGTTGATCGCCTTGGCGCGGCGCCGGACCATGGGGTCCATGCCCTCGACCGGAATGTCGAAGACTTGCGCGGCGGTCATGGCGTGGATGTCCTGGCCTTCGTGAAAGGCCTGCTTCAGCGGCGCGACGTCGGCCATGTGTGCGGTCAGGCGCAGCTCGATCTGGCTGTAGTCGACCGACAGCAGTTTGCAGCCCTCTTCGGCGACGAAGGCCTGGCGGATCTTGCGGCCCTCCTCGGTGCGCACCGGGATGTTCTGCAGGTTGGGGTCGTTCGAGCTGAGCCGCCCGGTCGAGGCGACGGCCTGGCTGTAGGAGGTGTGGATGCGGCCCGTCTCCGGGTTGATCTGCTCCTGCAGCGCGTCCGTGTAGGTGCTCTTCAGTTTGGCGAGCTGGCGCCAGTCGAGCACGCGCGCCGGCAGGTCGTGGCCCTGGTTGGCCAGGCCCTCCAGCACGTCGGCGCCGGTGCTGTAGGCACCGCTCTTGCC
>JAKSDN010000510.1 GCA_022360075.1 Kiloniellales bacterium
GACGGCGACATCGATCCGAGCCAGCTCACCCAGGCGCTGGCCCGCCGCGCCCGTCAGGCCGGCGCGGAGATCTACCGCTTCAACCCGGTCGAGGCGATCGACCGGAAGCCGAACGGCGAATGGCTGGTCCACACCAGGAACGGCGACATCACCTGCGAGGCCGTGGTCAACGCGACCGGCTACCGGGTCAACGAGGTCGGCCGCATGCTGGGCGTCGAGCATCCCGTCGTCTCGATGGAGCATCAGTACTTCCTGACCGAGCCCATCGCCGAGCTGGAGGCCATGGATCGGCGCGTGCCGATCATCCGCGACCCGGGCGACGACTTCTACAGCCGGCAGGAAAAGTTCGGCCTGCTGGTCGGCATCTACGAGCAAGGCTGCAAGACCTGGGGTCTGGACGGGATCGACCCGAGCTTCACCATGGAGCTTTGCCCGAACGACTTGGATCGCCTACTGGACAACATGGAGCGGGTCTTCGAGCGGTTGCCCGTGCTGACCGAGACGGGCATCACCCGGACCATCAACGGCCCGATCACCTATTCCGCCGACGGCCTGCCGCTGATCGGCAAGATCCCGGGCCTGCGCGACGCTTACGCCTGCCTCGGCCTGCGTGCCGGCATCGGCGAGGGCGGCGGCCACGGCAAGCTGCTGGCCGAGATCATCGTGCACGGCGAGGCCGAGTGGGATACCTGGGCCCTCGACCCGCGCCGCTTCACCGGGCATTGCAACACCGCGTTCACGGCGCTGAAGGCGATCGAGGACTATCAGAACGAGTTCCGCTTCCACATGCCGCACGAGCATCGTCCGGCCGGCCGCTGCGCCAAGACCACGCCGCTATACCCGGTCTTGAAGACGAAAGATGCTGCGTTCGGTGTCGTGGCCGGCTGGGAACGGGCTCTGTTCTACAAACCGTCGCCGGAATTCATCGACCGCCACAGCTTCCGCTTCACGCCCACGGAGGAGGTGGTGGCGCTGGAGGTCAAGGCCGTGCAGGAGCGGGTCGGCTTGATGGAGGTCTCGGGCTTCACCCGCTTCGAGATCGCCGGGCCGCAGGCGGCGGACTGGC
>JAKSDN010001476.1 GCA_022360075.1 Kiloniellales bacterium
AAACGCATCTTGCTCGGCCTCGACGAGATTTCGAAGATCGCGGACGACATCCGCACGATGAAGGAAGCGCGGCTTAAGATCGTTGCGCAGCCCTACGTGGCCCATGCGCTCGTCCCCGATGCCTTCGTGGACTTCCACGCGCGGTATCCGCAGGTGCGCTTTTCGCTCGAGATCCGCTCGCGCGGTGACGTGGCGCCGTGGATCGCGGGTCAGCAGTTCGATCTCGGGATCGCCGCCCTGCCGATCGATGCACCGGCGGTGCGGAGCGAGCCCTTCGCATCGGTGTCCGTGGCGGCGATCCTGCCCAAGGGCCACCCCCCTGGCCGCGAAGCCGGAACTCGACGCGGCGGACATCGCTGGGGCGCCGTTCATCGCGCTCAGGCCATTCACGCTGCTCCGTAGCGCAATAGACAGTCTGTTTACGAGCCTTGACCTCTCGCCGGCCGTTCAGTTCGAAACGTCGTCGGGCCTCTCGGCTTGCCAACTGGTCGCCAAGGGCCTTGGAATCACGCTCGCGGACCCGCTGGTCGTACGCTGCGTGCCGCAGGATCAGATAGAGATCCGGCCCTGGCGACCCGGACTGCGGCTGAGTTATGGATTCCTGTACTCGGTCGCGCACACACCCTCCGCACTCGTGCTGGATTTCGCCGAAACAGTGGCGCGTATTGCCAAACAGCTCGAGCCCCGGGCCACTGACCTTGTCGGGCCGGCCGCCACGGCCTCTCAAGATCCGCGAGAGTCGGTTGCGACGAACGGCTGATTAAACGGCAAGCGCCTGATCCGCTCGGCAGGCGTTACGCCCGATACCCTGCGCAGCAGCACGCGCCGACCCGTGGTTCGGCAACACGCCTGCAATCGGCGCTTGGCCAACGCCTGCTACGCCTGGCTGCGTCGTCGTGGCCATAGCCATGGTCGGGCCTTACGCACCATCGGCGTCCGACTGCTCGCCGTCGCCTGCACGTGGCTCCGGCGCCAGACACTCTTCGATCCCGACTACACGGCTATGTCCGTACGTCTTCTATGCCGGTCCTGCGACGTACTGGTGGCGTGACCACCGTCTCTGGAGGCCGCCGCCCGCGTGCCCGCCGGTTCATCGACGCAGGGGGGATAGACCACTTTGTTATAGCAGACATTGAGTTTTCGTATTTCCCGATGACATCGGCGGCGATGCACTGTCGGTGCAAGTAAAGCACAGCCGTGTGGTCCGATAGCCACGACGGTCGTTCGCGACAGAGCAGGAAAGGGAGGATCCATGAAACGCTACACGACTGCCCTTTTGCCGACCATCGCCGTTTGCGCGGCGGTTATGGTCACGGCGCCCGCTTCGGCCGGCGTCGACGAACTTCCCGAAGACATCCGGAAGGAACTCTACGATCCGGCCTTCATGGATCCGAGCCAACCTCTCGACACCAGCCCCTACCGCGACTTTGTCGCCAAAAACCCGCCGCCGTGGAAGATCGGCTACGCCTCGAGCTACGCCGGCAATACTTGGCGCGCTGCGGTCATGGACCGGCTGCAAAACGAGATCATCCCGAGGTGGAAAGAGCTGGGTCTGATCTCGGAAGTCATCATCACACAGTCGAACTTGAACGACTCGGTTCAGATTCAACAGATGCGCCAGCTCGTCGACCAGGGAGTCGATGCGATCATCGTCTGTTGCTCGAACCCCACCGCATTGAACCAAACAGTCGCCTACGCCTACGAGCGCGGCGTGCCGACGTTCTCGGCGGTCGGCTATCTGACCAGCCCCTATTCGGTGAACTCATCCGCCAACTTCGTCGTCGGCGGGCGCATGATGGGCGAATGGATGGCCAACGAGATCGGCGGCAAGGGGAACGTTCTGAATGTCGAAGGTATTCCCGGCGCCTCGGCTTCCGACAGCCAGAATGTAGGCATCGAGGCGGCGCTGAAGGAACATCCAGATATCAAGGTCGTCGGCCAGATCGCCGGTATGTGGACCGACCAGGTCGCTCAGGCCGAAATTCAGAAGTGGATGGCAACCAACCCGGGCAAGCTGGATGGCATCATCATCCAGTCCGCCTCGGAACTCGGTGCCCTGCGGGCGCTGAAGCAGTCGGGCCGCGATATGGTGCCGATCACGGTTGGCAGTGAGATGGGAGCGCTGTGCTACTGGCGGAACAACCCGGACTACGTTTCGGGCGCCATCCACGCGTGGCCTCCGGGTGACGACTTCGAGATGTCGTGGAACATCATGATGCGCACCCTGCAGGGTCAGGGTCCGAAAATTCAGTCGATCCTCACGGCGCCCATCACGATGAACAAGGAGCAGATGCTCGCGTCCATACCGGAAGACTGCGACGAAAACTCAGGCGACTGGTATCACGTCGGCGTCGAGACCTGGGCAGGCAAGGAGTTCTTGGATCAGTTTTTCCTGCGCCCGGCCGATCCGGAAAAGTACGACCCGGCATCGCACCCCAAGCAGTAGCGCCAAACGCGCAGTCCGCTCAAGGCGGCTGCTGAAGGCTCGCCGCTGCCCGCGACAGTCGGGCAGCGGCGGACTTTCCGCCTCAAGCCGGACCGGATGGCTGAACCGATGCCGACCGTCACTGTCGAGATCTCCGAAGTGCGCAAGACCTTCGGTCCAACCGTCGCTCTGGATAGCGTGACGCTGCGGGCAGCGGCGGGCGAGGTTCACGCGATCATCGGCGGCAACGGGTCGGGCAAGAGTACGCTGGCGAAAGTCATATCCGGCGTACTCATTCCGGACAGCGGTCAGGTCTCGATCCGCGGCAAGTCCGCGACATCGCCGTACGACGCTCGCGAACTCGGCATATCGAACGTCTTTCAAGAGGTCTTGGTCGCCGATGAGTGCTCGGTGCTGGACAACCTCTATCTCGGCGCCGACGGGCTGTTGGGCACATCGGTCAGCAAGGAAGAACGCTACCGCGTAGCTTCGGAGCTTATGGCGGAACTGCTGGGTTTCCAACTCGATCTCGATATCACTGCCGGCGAGCTTCCTCTGTCGGTTAAGCAGTGGATCACCATCGCCCGGGCGATTCTGACCGCCCCCAAAGTCTTGATCCTCGACGAGTCTTCCGCCGCGCTGGATTTCGACGCTACCGAACGGCTGTTCCGCAAGATGCGCCAGATGAAGGCTCAGGGCTGCACAATTCTGATCGTGACCCATCGCATCGCCGAGCTGGTACGGATCGCCGACCGAGCGACCGTTCTGCGCGACGGCCGAACGGTGGGCACGCTTGAGAAGGAAGACATTACAGAGGCGCAGATTCTGGCGTTGGTCGCCGGAGCGGAGCGTCAGAAAAGCGAAACCTCGCAGGAATCGGCTAGGCGGATTTCGGATAGCCCATTGCTGCGCGCCACCGAGGCGCGTGTCTGGGCCGGGGCCGTCTCGATCGATCTCACACTTTATCCAGGCGAGGTCGTCGGCATCACGGGATTGGATGGCCAAGGCCAGGCTGATTTCGTCCGGGCCCTCGCCGGCGTGCAGCCGATGGTGAGTGGGAACGTTTCGGTCATCCGCGACAAGGTGGCGAGGCCGATCACCGATCTGCACTCGGCGCGGGCGAACGGCATCAGCTACGTCTCGGGCGACCGCAAGAAGGAAGGCATCTTCTCCAACCTGAGCATTTTCGAGAACCTGCTAATCCCAGTCTACAAGGAATACCGCGCCGCCGGTTGGTTGAACCTGATCAACCGCACGAAACTGCGTCCCGTTTTCGAATGGGAATCGGGCAAGCTTGCCGTCAAGATGGGCTCTCCGAATAATCTGATCACCTCGCTTTCGGGCGGCAATCAACAAAAAGTCCTGATCGCCCGCGCCTTCGCCGAAAAACCGTCGGTCTTGGTGCTAAACGACCCCGCCCGGGGCATCGACATTGGCGCCAAGCTCGATCTCTATCGCAACCTGCGGGCTTTCGCGGCGCGCGGCAATGCGGTTGTTTTCCTGTCTTCGGAGACGGAGGAGTTTCTCAATCTCTGTACTCGCGTCCATGTGTTTCGCAACGGCGTGATCTCCGCCAGCTTCGATCCGCCCTTCGACAGCCACGTCATTCTGAACGCCATGTTCGGCCGGCGGGCCAGCGCGGCCATGCCCGGCGAGGCCCTGGCCGAGGAAGAAGCGCATCCCTATCACCGCGCTGAGGACGACAGTGTCCACTTCCTTCCCGAGCACGCGCCACCCAGCAAACTAGATGACGGCCGACCGGCGGGACGCGCCGTGCGCGTCGTCTCCGCCACTTCGGAGGAGAGCATCGTGAATCAGTCAGGCTTTGTCATTAACGCGCCAGAGATTCCACAGGGCGCGGTGGTGCCGGAACGGTTCTGCGAAGACAACCGCGTGTCGCCCAATCTGCGCTGGTCCGGGGTGCCTGCCGGCACGCGGAGCTTCGCGCTGTCCGTCACCGATCCGGACCTTCCGGAAGAGTTCAACTTTCCGCGCAGCTTCGCGCATTGGCTGGTCTACAACATTCCGGGCGAAGTCCGCGAGTTGGCGGAGGGCGCCAGCGGTCATGCGATGCCTGCCGGCGCCGCGGAGCTCAACTCGGACTTCGTGACCTTCAAGATCCCGGGATTTGGTCGTGGCTGGGGCGGTCCCTGGCCACCCGACAGGCAGCACCGGTACGTTTTCACACTGTATGCGCTGAAGGCCCCGCAGGTGTCCTTACCGACGGATGCGGACCTGACCGCGTTCGGTGCAGCCGTTCTGCCGATTGCGATCGACCAGGCCTCGTTTACAGCGGTCTACGGACCTGCCCGCAACCCCCTACCCACCGTATGACACATCTTCTGCTGAGCTGACGGAGGACCCAATGAGCAGATATGGCAGCAGAAAGAGCTTCGATCTGGAATGGATCGAACGCTGGGCGCGCCGCGTCAACGACGACAGGATCCTGCCGGTCATCGGCAGGTTCTTCAGCAATCGGTTCGTGATCGCATTCGATGACACCGAATACTTGTTCGAGGTCCAAAAGGGAAAGATCGTTCGCATTTCCGAAGGAATGGCGTCAAACGACTTCGGATTCGAGTTCGCGCTACGCGCCTCGACGAGCGCCTGGGAAAAGTTCAGCCAGCCCGTGCCGCCCCCCATGTTCAACGACGTCTGGGCGATGGCGCATCCGCTGCACAAGCAGCTCGTGATCGACGGCAATCAGCTGCCGTTCTGGCAAAACATGCGAGCTCTGACGCACATGCTCGCACTCATGCGTGAAGTTTGAGGCGGAGAGGAACGATGAACCAGCACGACCCCATCATCGGGCGCTACGTCTACGTGACGTGCGAGGGCAAAACCTATCGAACCTATTACGAAGAGGCGGGCGAAGGCATTCCAATGGTCTGCCTGCACACCGCCGGTACGGACAACCGCGAATACCGCCATCAGATGTGCGATCCCGACATTACGTCGAACTTCCGCGTGATCGCCTTCGATCTTCCGTGGCACGGCAAATCGATCCCGCCGGAAGATTTCTACCTGATGGAGGACGAGTACAAGCTGACATCGCGATTCTACGCCGAGTTCATCGTCGCGTTCTGCCGCGCTTTGGACTTAAGCAAGCCGGTGATCATGGGTCAGTCCATGGGCGGCAACATCTGTCTCGAACTGGCGCTGAGCTACGAAACCGAATTCTCGGCCCTGATCGCATTGGAGGCCTGCGACTATTCGCCGGGATGGTGGATTGATCCGCTGCATCATCCGCACATCCACGGCGGCGAGGCCGTTGCGACGTCGGTGTTCGGCCTGATGTCGCCGGAAAGCCCCGACCATTATCGCTGGGAAACCTGGTGGTACTACGCCCAAGGCGGGCCCGGCATCTTTAAGGGCGATCTCTACTACTATTCCGTCGACAGCGATTATCGCGACAAGGTGCACAAGATCTCCGGCCGCTTGCCAATCTACTTCCTGACTGGCGAGTACGATTTCGCCTGCACGCCGGAGATGACCGAGCGGACAGCGGAGAAGGTGAAGGGTTCGGAGTGCATCATCTTCTCGGGCGGACACTTCCCGACTTCTGAAGACCCTGACAAGTTCAAGGAAGTCGTCACACCGGTCCTGAAGAAGATCGTGCAAAACGATCCGGAGCGGCGCGGGGAAGGCCGGTCCCTGCCTGGATCGGCCACCAACGCGTCGCAGTCGTCGAAGTCCGCTGGGCGCCGCGTGATCGAGCTTTGAGAGCCGGCCGGACGCGTGTCTAGGGCGCGTCCGGCTATCCAACCTTGTCTATGGGGTGATCCGGGATGTCGGAGCGGACATCGACGACGAACACCTATCTTCTGGTGCCGATCGTGCTGATCGCGGTGCTGTTGTCGACGGCCGCCATCCGGGGGCCGCACCTTGTCTCACTATCCGGCTTCGGCAGTGCCATCATCGTCGCTGCACCGCTCACGCTTGCGACCTATGCGCTGATGGCCTTGGCCGTGGCTGGCCGGGGAACGGTCGACCTTGCCGTCGGTCCACTGCTTGCGTTCATCAACGTGGCGATCGTCAAGCTCAACATGCTGGACCTGGTCACAGGTCCGTTCGGCGTGTTCGTCGTCGCGCTCGGGCTCGGCGTTCTCTATCAGTTGTTCTTCGCCGTTGTGGTGATTTGGGTACGGGTTCAGCCGATCATCGTTGCCCTGTCAGGATTTCTGGCGCTGTCCGGCATCAATCTGGTCATCCTTCCGCGTCCCGGCGGGATCGCTCCGGAGTGGATGGGAAGCTGGGGGCTCGGAACCACGATCTTCTCGCCAGTTCTGCTGATCGTCTTGATCGCGACCGCCGGGTGGCTCCTTTTTACCCTGACCCCGTTCTACAGCAACCTGCGGATGATGGGCTACGACGAGCGGGCGGCCTGGACCAGCGGCGTAAGAGTCAACCTCGTCCGTATCGGCGCCCACGTCATCGCCGGACTGTTCGTCGGGCTCGGCGCGATCTGCTACACGGCGTTGATCGCGTCCGGAGATCCGACCCAGGGTACGACGATGACCTTGACCGCCGTCACCGCGCTCGTACTTGGCGGCGTCAGCCTGGCCGGCGGTCGCGGCGGCGTGACGGGAGCGCTGCTCGGGGCTGTCAACCTCTACTTGATCGGTTACGTCCTCTCGACGCTCAACTTCGGCGCCGTCCAGGCCTTCGTCACACAGATGAGTTACGGGGTCATTCTGGTCCTGTCGCTGCTCCTGACCTTGTTGGTGCCGATCGTCGGACGGCATATCTCGTTCATTTCACCTTGGGGCGCGTTCCTCGTTCTCTCCACCGTCGTGGTCGGAATCCTGCTGCAGGTCGCGACCTCGGCGATCTATCTCCCGCCCGACGGGCTCGCAGCGGCCCCGGCGGCCGATTTGGCCACGCGGTATTTGTTGGTCGCGCCCGCGGGGTCCGACATCGCCATGCCACAGTTCTCGTTCCTGCAGAAGACCGCGTTCGCCGTCGTCGTCGCGGCGGCCGCGGTGACCCTGGCCGTACGACTGATGAGCGTGGAGGCAAGCCGCACCCGCCTCGGCCTGTTCGGCTACGGTTTGCTCGCGGCTCTCGTCATTGGCCTCTTCCTGTTGGTGATGGTGCAGAGCGAGGCCACGGTGCTCGGGAGGGATGAGCCATGACGGAAGAAGCGCGGCCCACCGTGCGCGAACCGCGGATGCAGCTTATTCCCATTCCGCGCTCGACGTTCATCATCTGGGTGAACCTGGCCGTGACCCTGGTCGTGGCCGCCATAGGGTTCGGGGTTGGCTTCAGCCAGGGGCTTGCGGCGCAGGACGTGATCGTCTCCACGGTGATTTCGGTCGCCGTGCTGCTCTGGCTGCTCAACTACGTCGCCGTCATCTTCGAAACCCGTAGCGCCGAGCACAAAGCCGCCGTTGCCGCGGTCGGCGACCCGGCGACGCGACCCCATTCGGGCGCGGTCGGCGCGTGGCGGTCGAACCGCGCGATGATCATATCGATGGGCTTGCTGCTGCTTGCCTACCTGATCGTGACAGCATCGGTGGAGTCGTTCCGAACCGTGACCAATTTGATCGCTTTCCTGGTGCTGGAAGCGATCTTGCTGTTCGCATTCAAAGTGTCCGGCTATTTCGCGCACGGACGCAGTGCCTTCATCGGACTGATCGTGCTTGCCGCGTTGGTGGTCGTGTCGTCGTTCACCATCGATGGTTTCCTCTCGGGGCCGAACATCAAGGCCATCCTGCTGTTCGCGTCGTTCCTCGGTATCGCGTGCGTTGGTCAGACGCTGGTCGCCCTGATGGGCGGACTCGATTTGTCGATCCCCTTCGTCATCGGTGCGGCGAATATCGGGCTGCTGTTCCTGATTGGCCTCGGCGTGCCGTCCTACGTCGCCTTCGGATTCGTCCTCGTAATCGGGGGGCTTATCGGCTTGGTGAACGGGATCCTCAGTTTCAAGCTTCAGGGGCAGGCGCTGATCTTGACGCTTGGCATGGGGTTCGGCGTCGCCGGGCTGGTGCAAATCCTGACCTCGATCGGTTCGGCCTTCGGTGGAAACGTGTTCGGGACGGTGCCGCCCTGGCTTCAGAACCTAGCGGCGATGAACGGAGAAACCTTCGGTCTGGCGTTTCCGCCCACCATCCTGATCTGGATCCTTCTTGCCGCGGTCATCATCATTGGCATGCGATATTCGGCTTACGGACGCTACGTCTACGGCCTCGGCGGGAATCGGCAATCGGCCAAGCTCATTGGCGTGTCCGAATTCAAGTACTGGACTCTCGCCTACACCATATCCGGCGTGTTCGCCGCCTTGACGGGCTCCTTGTTGCTTGGCTGGTCGGGGGGCGGATTCATCGGCGTCGGCGATCCCTACCTGTTCACCACGCTGGCGGCCGTCGTCATCGGCGGTACGTCGCTGCTTGGCGGTTACGGCGGATACGGATTCACCGTCATCGGGGTCTTGGTTCTCCAGGTTCTGAGTTCGTTCCTGATCGGGATCGGCCTGAAGTACGAGTGGCAGCAGTTCATCTTCGGCCTGTTGATCTTGCCCATGGTCGCGCTTTACGGACGATCGCCACACATCAGAGCTCAAGTATAGGGGGAGGACATGTTCGGAGTGCTCTTTACCACGCAGGACGTCGTCAGCAGCACTTTTGCGGCTGCCGTTCTGGCGACCTTCTCCACAGCCGTCCTGTGTCTCGTCGGTATGAGCTGGTCGAACGAGAAGTGGCGCGTCCCGGTGGCGATGGTGGGCGTCGCGGCACTGGCATCTTCGCTGCACTACGCCGGAGCCGCGACCTTGTGGCTCCAGGAGCAGGGGGCGAGCGGGGGTGTTCGATTCGCGGCCTGGTTTACGGTGCACCCCTTGCAGGTCGCGGCCATGTACTTCTTCGTACGCGCGCTGGCCAATGCGCCGATCGGCATCTTTTGGCGCATCACTGCCGCCGCCCTGCTGATGGTTTTCTCGCGCTACCTGGGCGATGCCGGCTTCTTCAATCCAACGCTGGGCGTCCTGCTTTCCATCGGCTTTTGGCTCTACATTCTGGGTGAACTGTACTTCGGCGCGATGGCCGACGTCGTTCGCAAGGAGAGTCGCGCCGTGCGGCTAGGATACTTCTGGATCCGCCTCATCATGACGGTCGGCTGGGCCATATATCCCATCCTTCACTTCGTCGACGTGGTGATAGGGACGGGGCAGGCGGCGGGCGTCGTCGCGCTTTACACACTTTTCGATCTGATCAACCTCATCACGCCGTCCCTGATCGTCTTGGCCGTCGCCGGCCAAGAGCGTCACTGAGCTGAGACCAACGAAAACCTACGGGGCGCTCGCCTGAGGAAAGGACACGACAATGACAGGTGCTGACGCTATCGCAATTATCATCCTGTTGACGATTCTGATCGCTGTCGGGGTTTACCTGCTGCATTGGCTTTA
>JAKSDN010000380.1 GCA_022360075.1 Kiloniellales bacterium
GTGCTGAAGAGCCGCTTCCGGCGCGCGCTGCTCGGCCCGGAGGCCGAAGCGTGAGAGGGCGCGCGGTCGTCCCATGACACAGTCCTGCGACGTGGCCATCGTCGGCGGCGGCGTGATGGGCTGCGCCGTTGCCTACTTCCTGATGGCCGATCCGGCCTTCCACGGCTCGGTCCTCGTGATCGAGCGTGATCCCAGCTACGCGAACTGCGCGACGACCCGCTCCTGGGGCGGCATCCGCCAGCAATTCTCGACCGCCGGGAACGTCGAGATGTCGCTGTTCGGCGTGGACTTCGTCAGGAAAGCGGCCGAAACCCTGGCGGTCGAGGGCGAGGGGCCGGACCTGGCCTTCAAGGAGCACGGCTATCTCTTCCTGGCCAGCGCGAGCGGCCTGCCGGTGCTCGATGCCAACTGCGCGCTGCAGCGGCGCCTGGGCGCCAAGGTTGCACGGCTCGATCCGTCAGGCCTGGCGGCGCGCTTTCCCTGGCTCAATGTCGACGGTCTGGCCGGCGGGGCGCTCGGCCTCGCCAACGAGGGCTGGATCGACCCCAACGCGCTGTTGCATGGCTTTCGGCGCAAGGCGCGGGCGCTCGGGGCCCGCTTCGTCACCGACGAGGTCGTCAAGATTGCGGCGGATGCCCGGCGGATCGAGGGGCTGAGCCTGCGCGACGGCGGCCGGCTCGCCTGCGGGCATCTCGTCAATGCGGCCGGGCCGCAGGCCGGGGCGGTGGCGGCGCTGGCGGGCGTGCCGCTGCCCGTGAGCCCGCGCAAGCGCAGCTCCTTCGTGTTCGACTGCCGCACGGAGATCCCCGACATGCCGCTCACCATCGACACCAACGGCGTCGCCTGCCGGCCCGAGGGCGGCCAGTACATCGCCATCGTCTCGCCGCCCGCCGATCGTGATCCCGACTGCGACGACCTGGAGCCGGACTACGGCTGGTTCGACGAGGTGATCTGGCCGAGCCTGGCGCATCGCATCCCGGCCTTTGAAGCGATCAAATTGATCAGCGCCTGGGGCGGCCACTACGACTACAACGCCGTCGACCAGAACGCGATCATCGGGCCGCACCCGAGCCTGAGGGGCCTTTGGTTCTGCAATGGCTTCAGCGGGCACGGGATCCAGCAGGCGCCGGCCGCGGGCCGGGCCCTGGCCGAGCGGATCGTCCACGGCCGCTTCCTGACGATCGACCTCTCGGCCTTCGGCTACGAGCGCCTCGAGAGCGGCCGCCTGCTGGTCGAGGCCAACGTGGTTTAGCTCCGCTGCGCCTTGTCTGAAAGGGGCAGCGGGCGCCGAGGATCGAGAGTCAGCGCGCCTTCGACCTGATCGCCGCTCTGCGCCTTGATCGCCTCGGCGGGCACCCGCTCGCCGCGGGTCATGTCGGCAATGGCCGCAAAGAGCACCAGGCCGCCGAGCAGGATGGCATAGATGGCCCAGGCCGCGACGATATCTCGCAGGTTGGCCCGAGGCGCACGGACGGCCGACCCGCGGTCGTTCGCAACCGCCGCGAAGTCGGACTCGCGCAAGCTTTCATCTTGCGTCGAACGCGATCTTGGTCTCACGGGGCACCTCGCTGTGATACGGACGGCCGACAATACGGCTCAGCCGCTGCGCAGCCTGGCAGCGCGCGGCGCCCAAATCTGTGGCAGGACTCACATGGACGGAACCGGCGGCTCCGTTCTCCAGTCCCGAGTTCGTCGAAGCGGCGCTAACCCCGGGGCCGCTCGCCGAGCACCTCTTCGACCATGTGCTTGAGCTGTGCCACGTCGGTGATCACGAGATTCCGTTCGCGCCGCTCGAGCAGCCCGCTGTGGGCGAGCTCGTTCAGCTCGCGGGTCACGGCCTCGCGGTGGGTGCTGAGCCGGCTGGCGATATCGGCATGCTTGGGGGCCGGCGCGATGACGGCGACGTTCTCCTCGTCCATGTGGTCGCGGGCCAAGCGCAGCAGCTCGGCGTGAATGCGGTTCTTGACCGCGAGCGTGCTGAACTCGAAGACCCGCTCCGTGAGGCTGCGGACCTGCGCGGTCAGGCGCTTCATGGTCGCCCGCGTCACTTCCGGATGGCCGAGGACGGCATCCCAGAACACGTTCGCGGACATGGCCGCCAGCATCGTGTCGCTCAGGGCCACGACGTTCGCCGAACGCGGCTGCCCGTCGATCGCGGCGAACTCGCCGAACATGTCCCCGGCCTCGATATCGCGAAACGAGACCTCCTTGCCGGCGATCGAATAGTTGATCGCGCGCACCCGGCCCATCACGACGAAGAAGACGTCGTTGGAGTCGTCGCCGTAGCCCAGGATCTGCTGATCGCGCGAGAAGCGCCGCCATTGGCAGCGCTTGGCGATCACATCGAGATCGCCCTCCGCGACCTCTCGAAAGATCGAAATCGTGCGAAGCGCCGCCCCCGACGTTTCCATCGCCACCTTTCCCCTGGCCGCCTCAACCTGCGACGCTACGCCATGACGGAGCCGGCGATCTCGGAATTACGCAGCAAGAAGTTGCTCGGGCCGCCGAAACCCCGGTCCGGCCGGTCCTTTCGGGCTGGCCCTTCGGCCCCTGTTGAAGCCTCTATTTTCGGCGCCGCAACGGTCGCCAAGCAACCAAAATCATGGCCGAATCGTCAAGCGACACCCGCTGAGATAGCAACGGGATAAAGCAAGTAAGACGGCCGGTTGATCCAAGTCGACGTGATGTCCCGCTCGAGCGCCTGGTCTTGGCAAACGGAGAGGCTCGGCCTCACGAGTCGGGCCCCTGGCGACCCCTGAGGCCTCACTCGAGCAGGGTCTCGCGGAAGAAGGTCTTGAGATCGGCGAGGCTCTGGTCCTTGGCCGCCTGGTTGCGGCCGATCCAGACGCCCGGCGTGGCGCAGGCGCGGATCCAGCGCCGGGCGGCGGCGAGGTCGCGCGGATCGAGGACCTCACCCGTCTTCGGATCGATGCCTCGGCCTTGCGGGTCGATCTCGAGCTGGCAACCGCCGTAACTGAAGTCGAAGTCGGATTTCCGCACCTCGTAGGTGGCGTCCCAGGCATGGTGGGCGTCGGGATAGACGATCTCGCGCACCGGAAAGGCCGCTGCCCTCATCTTTTCGGCTTGGGCCTCGCATTGGACCGCCGGCGTGTAGCTGTCGAGAGCGCCCAGCATCATGAGCACGGGGGCGCCGCTCGCCTGCGGTCGCTGGAACTGGATGACGCAGGCCGGGTAGAGGGCGGCGTGCGCGGCGAAGCGGGCACCGTCGCGCGCGAGGGCACGGCGCACTTGCTCGTCGGCGGAGAGCACCGTGACGGCACCGCCTTTCGAAGTCCCCATCAAGCCGATCCGCTTGTCGTCAATCTGCGGGTGCGACGCGAGCAGATTGAGAAGCGCATAGACATCGCCGATCATCGTCGAGCTGCTGACCTGTTCCTGCCTGCCGCCGGTCGTGCGAATCCCCCGGGGCCCGAAGCTGTCGAGCACCGCCGTCGCGATGCCGATCTCGTTCAGGGCGTCGGCATAGCGCTGCTGGCGTGCGCCGGCGCCGCCGCTGCCGTGCATGATGATCACGGCGGGGAGCGGTCCTGCCTTGCTATCGGGAAGCTGGATCTCCGCGTCGATCACGACTTCTTCCAGGCCGTCGAAGCGGGCGGGCAGGAGTTCATCCCAGTAGAGCCGCGTATAACTTCTGAAGCCGAAGCGCCCTTCGGAGAAGCTCTCGAGGCTGGTCGCGGGCGGCGCTTCCTGACGCACGCAAGCGGCAAGCGCCAAGGCGAATCCGAGGGCGATGACGGCTTTGCCCCGATGGGTCTCCATGGTCAGCGAAGCTCCTGCACAGCGCGCGTCACTTGATCGCGGAGTCGACGACTCTTGCTTGCATAGCCCTTTGGCACAATAGGCCAAAAGTCAGAGTGCCGGCCCAACGGCCGAGCCCCGGCAAGGCTGTTGCCCGGTTCGCGCGGGCATTCGGCGAGCGCCTTCCGCATGGTGAAAAATGTCCGTAATCCAATGTTTTCCATCATTCACGAGCCCTTGAAGAGCGGACAAGAGGCTTGCGATCACAAGGCAAATGACTGAAAGTCGACTGCCGTTTTGTGACAGAGCGGAGAGTAACCGCTCGCGGAGATGGCACGTCCGACTGGAACCGGGGACGGTTCGGCACAGCAATGGTCATTCCGGCACGAGGCCGAGGTCCGGACGGGCTCGCGGGAGCCGCGACGGGCGGATCTAATGGGAGGAAAACAGTATGGCTAACTCGAAGGTGAAAATCCGCGAACGGACGCTTGCGCCGGAGAACCGGGGCAAGGCTGCGACGCGGCGTCGCTTCCTCACGGGCGCGGCTGGCGCGACGGCCGGCGCGGCGGCGATGATCGCTGCACCGCAGGTCTCGCGCGCTCAGGACGTGAACTTGAAGATGCAGGGCTCTTGGGGCGCCAAGAGCGTCTTTACCGACATGGCCAAGCAATACGTCGAACGCGTCGAGAAGATGTCCGGCGGGCGCTTGAAGATCGACTATCTGCCCGCGGGCGCGGTGGTGAAGGCCTTCCAGGTCCAGGACGCTTGCGACGACGGCGTGCTCGACGCGGCCCATACGGTGACGGCGTACTGGTATTCGAAGAACAAGGCCGCGTCGCTGTTCGGCACGGGCCCGGTGTTCGGTGCCAATGCTGCACAGATCCTGGCTTGGATCCACTACGGCGGCGGCAAGGAGCTGTACGGCGAGCTGACGCAAAAGATCCTCAACCTGAATGTCGTCGGTTACTTCTGCATGCCGATGCCGACGCAGCCGCTCGGCTGGTTCAAAAAGAAGATCAACAACGTCAACGACATGAAGGGCCTCAAGTACCGCACGGTCGGGCTGGCGACCGATATCATGCAGGGCATGGGTCTGAAGGTTACGCA
>JAKSDN010000106.1 GCA_022360075.1 Kiloniellales bacterium
GCGACCGGGTCTTCGTCATCGCCGAGGCCGGCTCGAACTGGCGCATGGGCACGGCCAAGCGCGACCTGGCCATGGGCAAGGCCCTGATCGAGGTCGCTGCCGAGGCTGGCGCAGATGCGGTCAAGTTCCAGACCTACCGGCCGGAGACGGTTTACGTCGCGGACGCGGGCAAGAGCGACTACCTGGCGGAAAGCGGCATCGAGGAGGATATCGGCGAGATCTTCGCGGACCTCGCGATGCCCTACGAGCTGATCCCGGAGCTTGCCGCCCATGCGCGCGCGCAGGGCCTGCGCTTCATGAGCACGCCCTTCTCGCCGGCGGATTTCGCGGCGGTCGATCCCCATGTGACAGTCCACAAGATCGCCTCCTACGAGATCAGCCATGTGCACCTGTTGGAGCTGGCGGCGAAGTCGGGCAAGCCCCTGGTGCTCTCGACTGGGGCCAGCAACGCGGCCGATATCGCCTGGGCGGTCGAAACCTTCCGGGCAGCCGGCGGTAAGGACCTCGCCCTCATGCAGTGCACTGCGAAGTATCCGGCGCCTCCGGAGAGTCTCAACCTGCAGACGATCCCCTGGCTCAAGGCCCGCTTCGGCGTGGCCCCCGGCCTGTCCGACCACAGCCGCGACCCGCTGCACGCGCCGCTCGCCGCCGTCGCGCTCGGCGCCCGGGTGATCGAGAAACACTACAGCCTCGACAACCGGCTGCCCGGCCCGGACCACGCCTTCGCGGTTACGCCCACGGAACTCAAGACCATGGTGAGCGGCATTCGCGCGGTCGAGCAAGCGCTCGGCAGCGGCGTGAAGGAGGTTCTGCCGGCCGAAAGCGAGCTTGCCGCCTATGCCCGCCGCGGTCTCCAGGCTTCGCGCGGGATCCGCGCGGGTGAGCCACTGCGCGAGGGCCAGAACCTGGAGATCCTGCGTCCCGGCCGGCGCAAGCTGGGCCTGCACCCCCGCTACCTGGCTCAATTGGACGGCAAGAAAGCGAGCCGCGATATCCCGGCCGGCGAGGGGATTCAGGAAGGCGACTGGCTTGCCTGAAGATACCAAGGGCCTGTTCGTCGATCTGGACGGCACCCTGGCCGACAGCATGTCCGTCATGCGCGAGGTCTACGACGCCTTCCTCGAGGGTTTCGGCCGGACCGGCTCAGACCGGGAGTTCGAGTCGCTCATCGGCCCGCCGCTGCCGGCCATCGTCGCCCGCCTGCGCGCGGAACATGCCTTGCCGCAGGCCATCGAGGACTTGATCACGACCTACAACGGCCTGCTGGACCGCGTCTACGACGAGGTCGCGCCCTTTGCCGACGCCGCCCGATTTCTCGCCGCCGGGCAGGCGCGCGGCCGCCGAACGGCGATCGTGACCTCGAACAGCCGGGCGCGGACCGGCCGCTGGCTCGAGGTCAACGGTCTCGACGGCTACGTCACCGGCATCGTCTGCGGCGACTCGGTGTCCCACGGCAAGCCCTCGCCGGAGCCCTATGTCGCCGCGCTGGCGCTCTGCGGCTGCCACGCCGCGTGCTCGATCGCGGTCGAGGACTCGCCGCGCGGTGCCGCCTCGGCGGTGGCGGCGGGCCTGACGACCTATCTCGTCGGCGGCAGGCCCGAAGACGCGGCGGCCGCGCGGGGCGTCGCCGGCCACGCCGTCAACCTCGAAGCCCTGATCCCGGCGCTATGACATGCTGCATGTCAGGCCCATCGGGCCGGGGCTCGAAGTCCACGAATTCGAGGCGGCGCAACGGCCCGACTCGGCGGCGCTGGAGCGGGTCGCCGCCCTCTGGAACGCGGAAAAGCGCCGGCGCGGCGATGGATTGTTCGACGGCCAAGTTTTCTCGATCGCGCGGTTGGACGAACCGCGGATCGAGGGCTATTTCGTTCCCTATAGCTGGTTCCTGGCGCAGCTCCGCGAGCCAGCACTCCATGGTGTCTTGAAGGTCCGGATGCTGGCCGTGAGCGGTTTGCTGGAGATCCCCGAAGGTATCGTTTTTGGACGCCGGAGCGAGGCCATGACCCAGGATGCGGGCCTTTGGGAGCTGGTGCCTTCGGGCGGCGTGAGCCCCGCGGCGCGGTCCCAAAACACCATGATCTCGTTGCATCACCAGCTCGTACAGGAGCTCGGAGAAGAAGTTGGAATTGCTTGCGACAGGGATGAGCAGGCAAAGCCGTTCGTCCTGGTCGAGGATGACGAGACTCACGTGACGGACATCGGCCTCCACCTGTCGCTGGACGTCGGTTCGGAGGAAGTCCTGGCCCGGCACCGGACGCTGGCCGAGCAGGAGTACGGCCAGCTCAAGATCGTGCCGCGACAAGACCTGGAGTCCTTCAGGCACCGGCGCGAGGGCGGCCTTGCGCCGGTGTCGGCAGCGCTGCTGGACCACGCCTAAGCTCTCAGAGAAACCTCCGCTACGCCCCTCGTGAAGTCATGAAGCGAAAAGCCTCCAAGCAAGCAGCGCCGACCGCGGACCAGTCGTCCGAGGCCGACGTTCGCCCCCTGATCCCGGCCCGGCTCGGCAAGTTCCGGTCCGGCTTCATTCCCTACGGCTGGTCCTTTCTGGATGAGGACGACGTTGCGGCCGTGGCCGAGGCCATGCGTCAGGAGATCATCACCACGGGCCCCACGGTGCAGGCCTTCGAGGCCGCTTTCGCCGAGGCGGTCGGCGCCGAGCACGCGGTCGCCTGCAACAGCGGCACCTCCGCCCTGCACCTGATCGCCATGGCGATGGGGATGGGGCCGGGCGATCTCGCCATCGTGCCCTCGATCACCTTTCTCGCGACGGCCAACGCGATGCGCTACGTCGGCGCCGACGTGCAGTTCGCCGACGTCGATCCCAACACCGGACTGCTGACGCCGGAGACCTTGGAACAGGCTCTACAGGCGACCCAGGGCCGGCCGGTCAAGGCGGTCTTCGTCGTGCACATGAACGGCCAGACCGCGGACCTCGAAGGCATCCGGGCCGTCGCCGACCGCCACGGCCTGCTGGTCGCCGAGGACGCCTGCCACGCGCTCGGGACCACCTACGAAGCGCGGCTGCCCGGCGGCGACGCGCCGCAGACCTGCCGGGTCGGCGACTGCAGCCACAGCCACTTCGCCAGCTTCTCCTTCCATCCGGTCAAGACCATCACGACCGGCGAAGGCGGCATGGTCACGACCAACGACCCGGCCCACGCAGAGGTCATGCGGCGGCTGCGCAGCCACGGCGTCGTCTTCGACCCGGAGCGTTTCCGGCACAAGGACATGGGTCTCGACAGCAGGGGTGAGAAGAACCCTTGGTATCATGAGATGCACGAACTGGGCTTCAATTTCCGGATCACCGACTTCCAATGCGCCCTCGGCCTGCAGCAGGTCGCGCGGCTCGAGCAGTTCGCCGCGCGCCGGCGCGAGATCATGCAGACCTACGACGCGCGCTTCGCCGGCCTGGCGCCGCTCCTGCAGCCGGTGCCGCGGCGCGCCGGCGTCGATCCCTGCCTCCACCTCTACGCGCTGCTGATCGACTTTTCGCAGGCGCCGCTCGATCGGGCAGAGCTCATCCTGAAGCTGCGCGAGCAGAACGTCGGCACCCAGGTCCATTTCATTCCGGTGCACCGCCAGCCCTACTACCGCGATCTCTACGGCGACCTCGATCTGCCGGGCGCCATGGCCTACTACGAGCGCATCCTGTCGATCCCCTTCTATCCGGCGATGAAGGACCGCGACGTCGATTTCGTGGCCCGCACGATCAAGGCGACGCTCGGGGTTTGATTTGCGTGTTTTGTTATGGGTGAGATTTTGCGTTTGACCGGCCTTCCCCCTCTCC
>JAKSDN010000403.1 GCA_022360075.1 Kiloniellales bacterium
GCATGCAGAAGCGCCCGGTAAATGTCGTCCCAACTTAGTTCGCGGTAGACGAGCCCGCCGACCACGAGGGCATAGGCAACCGCGACGACCGATGCTTCGGTCGGCGTGAAAACGCCACCGTAGATGCCGCCAAGAATGATGACGGGGGCGAGCAGCGCCAGGGTCGCGCCCTTTAGCGCACCCATGAAGCGCGCTCCGGAGAGCCTCTGGCCGGTACCGCCGTAACCGCTCTGGCGCGACAGCCACCAGCTCACGGCGATGAGTGCGCCGCTGACCAGGAGCCCCGGCAGAATGCCGGCCATGAACATGTCGGTGATCGAGACATTGCCGGCGACGCCATAAAAGATCATCGGCGTAGAGGGCGGTATCATGATGCCGATCGTGCCGCCGGTGGAGGCAACCGCGCCGGCAAATCCGGGCGAGTAGCCGCGCTGGATCATCGCGGGGATCATGATGGCCCCGATCGCGGCAACCGTCGCGGGGCCCGAGCCGCTGATCGCCGCGAAGAAAACGCAGGCCAGGATCGTCACGCAGGCCAAGCCGCCCGAGACATTGCCGATCAGCACTTCGGCAAAGGCGATCAGCCGGCGCGACAGGCCGCCGAACTGCATGAGGTAGCCCGCCAGAACGAAAAACGGCACGGCCATGAGCGGAAAGGAATTGGTGGCGTTGTAGGCCGTCTGCGGCATCAAGACGCCGGGCATTCCTTTTGTATAGAGCACGATCAAGGTCGCGGCGCCCAGGGCATAGGCAATCGGCACGCCGAAGAACAGCAGAAGCGCGAACGCGCCGAACAGCAGCAAGCTGACATCGACCCCGGCAAGCAGCTCAAACATTAAGGGGGTCCCGTCTGCGCGTGGCGATCACGTAGCCCAGCCGCAGCACCTGAAGCCCGAAGCTCAGCGGCATGATCAGATAGACCCAGAACATCGACAGCCGTGTTGCCGGCAGATCGAAGGAAAAGCGCAGCGTGGAGAGCATCAGCTCCAGCCCGTGCCAGGCCATGGCGCAGCAGAAGAGGAGCGTGGCGATGTCTCCCACGGCCTCGATCCAGGGCTGCCATCGTGCGGGCAAAGACCGGATGCCGGCGAGCACGCGGATGTGCAGGCAGCGGCGCATGGCGACAATGGCCCCAAGAAACACGACCCAGACGAAAGCGACGCGGGCCAGTTCGTCCATCCAGCTAAAGCCGGCTGAGAAGATGAATCGGGCCACGACCTGCGCGCCGACAAGGACCGTCATGGCCACCAGCAACAGAACGGCGAGGCGCTCCTCGAGCCGGTTGAGATGATCGGCAAAGGACAAGGATGGGGCCGGGTCGGGACTGGGCTCGGTCGATGGCACGTCGATTCCTCTTTCACGATTTTGCCGATATGTGATATATCACATATCGAAGTCAGTGTGAAAGCGCCGAAAACGGCACAAAGGGACATGGAGGGCGACATGAGGTTCGGGTTGAAAGCGGCGGTGATGGCTTGTGTCACGTTGGCGGGGGTGCTGCACATCTCGCAGGCCGCTGCGCAGGATTACCAATGGCGTGTCGCCGTGGTGACGCCGCCGGGGCACCCCTACAATCTGGGATTGGACGCATTCAAGAAGCAGGTCGAAGAGGGAAGCGGCGGCCGGATCGAGGTGACTGTCTTCCCCTCCAGCCAGCTCGGCGGCGAGGTGGAATCGGCCAAGAACGTCCAGCTTGGCACGCTCGACATGACGATCATTTCGACCAGCAACACGGCCCCGTTCTACAAGGAGCTTGAGGTTTTCGGCCTGCCGTATCTCTTCAAGAGCCTGAGCTGCTCATATCAGGTGTTGGACGGTCCCATCGGCCAGGGAATGGCGAAGGCGTTGCGCAAGGAGGCGGGTCTGCGCGTGCTCGGCTGGTACACCTTCGGGATGCGCCAGCTTTTCAACACCAAGCGGCCCGTGACCACGCCGGCGGACATGAACGGGTTGCTGTTCCGCGTGCCGGCCGACCAGCTGGCCGAGGCCGCCTATCGCGCGCTGGGCGCGAATCCGATCCCGATGGCTTTTCCCGAGATGTTCAGCGCCTTGCAGCAGGGTGTCATCGACGGTGCCGACAATCCGCTGATCACGCTGCATCAGTTCAAATGGTACGAGGTGGTGAAGTATGCCTCGATCACCAATACAGCGGCCGGACTTTCGATGTTTCTCTTCAATGAACAGACGTTCTCGCAACTGCCTGACGATCTGCAGACCCTGGTGCTCGAGGCAGGTCAGGCCTCCGCCGAAGTGAACCGCGCGGCAGAAGCGGACGCGACCTCGATCGCTCGCGCGGCGCTGGAGCAGGAAGGCATGCAGATCGACGATGTGGACATATCCGCGTTCCGAGCAGGCGTGCAGCCGGTGTTCGAGAAGGCAGCCCGGGATCTGGGTGCCGAGTTGCTCGATCGGATCGAAGCCGCCCAGAGCGATTGCTGAGCGAGAAGGCACGCTTGCGCACATGATCATCGCCGCCGACGCGAACACTCGCAGGGCCGGCGCCTCTGGAGACCACCCCAGCGGCGAGCATTCGGCGCGGAAAGGCCCGAAACCAGAGACGGATCTCGGCGTGGTCGATCGCCCCGAGACCCTGGCTGAGCAAGCCTATGCCAACATCAAGACCGCGCTGATGAACGGTCTTCTCGCACCGGGCGAGGCGGTCAGCGTCCGCCGTATTGCTGCCACGTTCGCTATCAGCTTGACACCCGCGCGGGAGGCTCTGATGCGCCTTGCGGCGGAACGGGCATTGGACGTGGACCCGCGCCGGACCTTCTCCGTGCCAGTGCTCAATCGTCGGTCTTATGTGGAGCTGCTCACGATCCGACTGATGCTCGAGGGGCACGCCACAGAGGTTGCCGCGACGGAAATGAAGGCGGCGAAGATCGATCAGCTCGTCGCGATCAACGCACGGTTCTCCGATGCGATTGATCGCGACGCGCTCAAGCAATCACTTGAGCTGAACAGACTGTTTCACTTCACGATCTATCAGGCCGCCGGCATGCCGGATCTGTTCGGTCTCATCGAGGGGCTATGGCTCAGGGTCGGGCCGGTGTTCAACCTGCTTTACCCCGACTATCAGCGTGCCGGACGGGGACGCAACAACCACCTGGAGGCGATTGGCGCTATTCGCGCTCGCGCCGCGCCGCGCGCCAGAGCGGCAATCGAACAGGATCTCAACCAGGGCGCGGAGTATATCCTGCAGCTGCTGGATCAATGATGCCGACATACGATGACA
>JAKSDN010001504.1 GCA_022360075.1 Kiloniellales bacterium
CCTGCGTCCTTCGAGACGCCCGCTGTCGCGGGCTCCTCAGGATGAGGACATTTCTTTATGCCACCAAAGATCTACCTCATCCTGGGAGCGCCCTCCTGGGCGCGTCTCGAAGGACGCAGGATGATCATGCAGCACCGTCCGAAAGCTCGAGCCAACAAATTCACAAGCTCTCAGGATGAGCTCTTTTCTTAGTGGCACCGAAAATCTGCCTAATCCTGAGGAGCGTCCGTCAGGACGCGTCTCGAAGGGTTCCGACGGAACCGCGCGAAGCGCACGACTTGGATGCCGCCGATTCGCAACAGCCGCTGTGAGATCCGACCCTAACCATCCCCCTCCGCCGCCGAACCCAGCGCCGACTCCTGCAACCGCTCCCGCACGTAGCTCAGGAAATCGCCCGAGCGATAGGCCTCCTCCCGTACGAAGCGGAACATACCGAGGAAGTAGTCCGGCTCGAAGTAGCCCGGCATGCGCGCCACCTCGACCGCCTTGCCGGCGGCGCCGTCGAGCGGCGGCATCGTCTCGGGGAAGAACTGCACCGTCGGCGTGAAGGCGATGGCGTACTTGCGCGCCAGTTCCTTCTCGGCCAGCACCTCGCCGTCGAAGTCGGTCACCCTGCGCGAGCCGAAGAGGTTGAGCTGCAGGATCGTGAAGTTGTCGCGCACGAAGTGCTGGATTTCCGGCTGGGCGAAGTTGACGGTGTGCATCGTCTTGCAGTAGGGGCAGCCCTTCTGCTCCCAGAGGATCGCGAAACGCTTGCCCTCGGCCGCCGCCTCTTCGACGTCGTCGGCGAGCTCGAGGAAGCTCTCCAGGAACCAGGGCTGGGCCAGCAGCCCATCGTCGGTCGTGATCGGCGCATAGCTCTCGGCATCATCTGCCGCCGTTGGCGGCGATGCGAGCCAGAGCGGCAAGCCGACCCAAGCCGCCAGCACCAAGGGCCAAGCTGCCAATCTACCGAAGTGCGCCATCGCCCTTCTCCCACGTTGCGAAAAGCCGATTGAGGCCACACATTCTCATATTCTAATATTAGCATGCATTGACTGGCGCTGTCACCGCCCTGGCGCCGGCCCAACCTGCGCCTTCGCTTCTCTGGGAGCAGTCCTTGCCATTCCAGCTCAAGTCCGCGGTGCTTTCCTGGCTCCTCTGTGCCTGGCTTCTGGCGCCCCCGGCCCAAGCGGACAGTCTCGAGGCCTTCCACGCCGCCCTGTCCGAAGCCTACCGCCCCATGCGCGCGGCGGCCTTCTACCTGCGCACCGGCAACCCGGGCCCAGCAAGCCTTGAGCTGGACCGGGCGCTGGCCCGATGGACCGCCTTGACGACGGCCTTCGAAGAAGCCCCACCACAGGCCTATTCTAGGGATTCGGCCTGGCGTGAGACCCTGGCCGACATCGCGGAGCATCTCGAAGCCGGCCAAGCGGCACTGGAGGCCGGCGATCTGGAACAGGCCGGCGAGTCGCTGGGCCCTCTGCGCGCCATGCTGAGCGGTCTCAGGCGGCGCAACGGGGTGCGGGTCTTCTCCGACTGCATCGACAAAATCACCATGGGCATGGACGCGCTCTGGGTCTACCGGCACGCTCCGCCCGATTTCGCCGCGCCGAACCAAGTTGCGGCCGTGCGCAAGGACGCCGTGGCGCTGACCGCCCAGGTTCAGCGCTGCGACGCCGAAGCCACCGCCGCCGTGCGCGCGGACCCGCAATTCCGTAGCCAGATCGACGGCATGCTGGCAGCCCTCACGCGCATCGGCACCGCGCTCGACAAGGGCGACGAGCCCCTGCTGATCAACACGCTGCGCGAGCTGCGCGCGTTCGATCGCATGTTGTGGCTGGGCTTTGGGTGACGCGACGGTGACATCGCAGTCCTACCGCCGTCATTGCGAGCCGGCGTCAGCCGGCGCGGCAATCTAGGGGCTCCACGGGGGCGATTGGAAAAAGGCCTGAGCGCTGGAAGGCCATTGTGCGTCCTTCGAGACGCCCGCCGAAGCGGGCTCCTCAGGATGAGGACTTTCTTTTATGCCATCCTCGGACCGCCTCATCCTGAGGAGCGCCCATCAGGGCGCGTCTCGAAGGACGCACGGTGTTACTGCAGCGCCCGGGAACAGCGCAGCAAAGGGCCGGGCACTCGTTCTCGCCCGACCTTCGACCTTTCCTAAGACGTTCAAGCGGTCGCCGCGGCCGCCTGGCTCTCCAGGTGGGCGACCAGATCCGCGGGCAGCGACAGGCGGTTGGCCAGCGCCTCCAGATAGGCCTGCTCCATCGGATGGTCGGGGTCGATGGCCAGGCGCGAGGCGAGGTAGAGCTCGGCCGCCTGCTCCGGCCCCTCGGCCAGGCCGGCGATGTCCTGCAAGCTCGGCGGGCTGCTCAGCGCATCGAAGACGAAGCCCTTCTCCTCGGCGTCGAGCGGCAGCTCGCCGACCCGCTCGAAGATGACGCGCTGCTCGTCCGGGCCGATGTGGCCGTCGGCGTTGGCGGCGGCGATCATCGCCATGACCAGGGCGAGCTCGAAGGGCTTGCCGTCGCTGGCCGGCGCCGCGCCGGGCAGGAACTTCGAATCGGCCGGCGGCGGCTCGGCCGCTGCGGCAGGAGCCTGCACCGCCGGGCCCGCTTGCCCGCCGTGGGGCACCTGGGGCGCCTGCTTGCCCGACTGCCAGTTCTTGTAGGCGCTGTAGGCGAGCGCGCCGAGCGCCGCGGCACCGCCATAGCCGACCACGCCACCGGCCAGCTTGCCGACCGACTTGCGCGCCTTCTTGTTGCCCAGCAGCAGCCCCAGCACGCCCCCGGCCGCCACACCACCGGCCACGCCGGCCAGCCCGCTGTTAGCCAGCTTGCCCTTCGCGTTCTGCACCGCGCCGCCGGCGCTCTGAGCCGCGCCGGGGCCGAGAAACTGCTCGAATAAGCTCTGGGGGTTCATGCTCTACCTCTCTGCGATTCCGAGATGTAGATAGGGAGGCTGGGCGTGAATGGCAATCGGCGGCCGTGACCTCGGCGCACGTTGTCGTCACCCCACCCGCCCCAGCGCCGGAAAGGTCTCCAGCAGCCAGAACCCGATCTCGTTCATCGAGCCGGTGATGAACAGTACGCCGGTGACCACCAGCAACGCACCCAAGGTCTTCTCGACCCTGCC
>JAKSDN010000509.1 GCA_022360075.1 Kiloniellales bacterium
GGGCGCTCCTCAGGATGAGGTAAGTCTTTGGTGGCATAAAGAAATGTCCTCATCCTGAGGAGCCCGCCTTGGCGGGCGTCTCGAAGGACGCAGGATTGCATTCCAGCCACACGTCAATTTTTTCACAAGCTCTGAGGAGCCCGCGTTAGCGGGCGTCTCACAGGACGCACGGCGGTTCTCCAGGTCGAAACCAGAAAACGCTCTAGCTCATCGCCTCTCTCAGAACACCGAAGAGATTCCTGAGATGGAATTCACAAGGCTCAGCAAGCCTCGACGGCCGAATATTTAGAAAAATTAACCATAATACACCGCAATTCTCCGCGACTTTTTACCGATCTACAAAAAACTGGCACGGTGAATATAGTTCACTTACGATAAGCTAACCGTCGTAGCGGGGGATACGAAGCGGCGGAAAGCACCGGAGATGTGAAATGAAAAACCGCAAATTCATCGGCGTCGCGGCCGTGGCGGCGTCGATTCTATCCTTGTGCATCTACACGACTCAAGCGCAGGCCACCAAGATCGTTGCCGACAACCTCTCGGCAACGTTAGGCGGTGGAGCCTGGATCGGCTTCATCGCGACGCCAGCGGGTTTCATCAACTCCGCCGTCGGTCAGACCTTTACGCCAAGCGCCGGTGGCATCCTGGAGACCATCACCGTCACACACTCCACAAGATGGCCAGAGCTCAATCCGCTTGTGATGAGCTTCTTCGTGGCGGCGGTCCAGTCGCCAACCGCGACGGACATTACCGGGCCGGCGCTCGGACAAGTGACCATTCCCTACGCATCCATTCCGGACGTATCCAGTCCGGTAACTTCGACCCGTTACACCACCGACTTCGACTTCTCCGCCCTCAACATCAACCTGGTCGCGGGCAGTCTCTACGGGTTCATGCTCCACACGGCCACCGCCCGAACCGGTGCGGGTCAATACAGTGTCGGATTCACCCAAACGAGCACCTATGCCGGTGGCAACCGCATCATTGGATTCAATAGTACGGCAAGTACATTCGGGGTCGCTTCGTCAGATATCCCCTTCAGGGTGACCGTCGCATCCATGTCGATCCCGGAGCCCTCGACTCTCACGCTGCTGGCCTTCGGCCTGGCAGGCCTTGGATTCGTCACGCGGAAGGACAAGAACGCGGGCGAAGCAGCGGTTCCCGCTGTCACGGGCAACGCAGGTTGATATTGGCGCATGCCTCGTGATGTTCGGCCTCAGGCCGGCTTCTGCTCGACGCAGATCAGCCGGCTTTCCTCGTCGCTGATCGGCCGCTTGAAGAAGGCGCAGCGATGCGGGGCCGAGAGCGGATTGCGCCCGGACAGCGGCTCGAAATGCCGGCAGGCATGGCATAGGCCGAAGGCGGGCGCCGGGGCGCGCTGCTGCAGCGCCTCGAGCAGGGCCGTCAGCCCTTTGCCCAGACGCCGCCGCTCCTTCTTGGGCAACGCGGCGGCGAGCCCGGACAGCGCCGACCAGGGATCGTTCGCGCCGCGGCGCCGGCCGGCGTCGGTCAGGACGACGAACTTGGCCCGCCGGTCGCGCGGGTCGGCCTTGCGCTCGACGAGGCCCTGCCGCTCCAACGCGATCAAGGTTTGCGACACCGTGCCCTTGGTCACGCCGAGATAGCGCGCGAGCGCCGAGGGCGAGCGGGAGAAGGCGTTGGCCCGCGCAAGGTAGCGCAGCGCCTCCCACTGCACCGGATGCAAGCCATCCACTGGCTTGGTGACACGGAGCAAGCGAAGCAAGCGCTCCAACGCTTCCGAAATCTCGTCTTCGGCGTCAGGTTTCATAGAAAAGCGAGCGAGTCGCTAGGAATTTTGATCCAAACAAATCGAAGCTGACACGATTCGGTAGCGAGCCGCTACCGGAATCGATGAACGCCTAGGTTTCTGCGGGTCAGCGGTTGTCGTTCAGCAAGCAGAGCAGCGAGAGTCCGTGAATTCGGCCCTCGGTGCTTCCTGCAAGGTCAAGTCCTTGCCTCTCATGCCGAGCCTGTCGAAGCATGAGGATCGCTCCAATTCCGAGCCACATTGACTTGAACCTCTCTTTTGGCCGCGATTGCGAGCTGGCGTCAGCCAACCCCTTAGCGCCACTGGGCAATCCAGAGCCGCTGCGCAGATGTCAGCCAGCTGGATTGCTTCGCTACGCTCGCAATGACGCTTCTTCATGAAGCCAAGCCAACGGCGCCTGACCGCTAAGCCAGCTCCTCGATCCGCTCCATGTCGTCGTCGGAGAGGCCGAAGTGGTGGCCGATCTCGTGGATCAGCACGTGGCGGACCAGATGGGTCAGGTCCTCGCCGGTCTCGCACCAGTAGTCCAGGATCGGACGGCGGTAGAGGAAGATCAGATCGACGTCCTCGGGCGTGTCCAGGAGACTGCGCCGCGACATGTCGATGCCGCGGTA
>JAKSDN010000652.1 GCA_022360075.1 Kiloniellales bacterium
ATGCCGGGCGATCTCGCCGCCGAGCGCCGCACTTATCTCGCGCGCTTCGCGGACCTGCGCTACAAGGCCTCGGTCGCCAAGGCGCGCGGCGCGGCCGGCGTGATCTTCACACCGCCACCGCGCGAGAGCTTCGAGGACAGCCTGCCCCGCCTCAGCTACGACGCGGTATCCGGCTTCGCCGGCCTGCCGGTTATCGCGGTGCGCCGGGCGGTGTCGGCCCGGATGCTCTCCATCCTGGATGATGACCTGGAAGCCATGACCGCAAAGATCGAGGCCGGCGAGAGCGCCGGACGCGATCTGATCGGCGTTTCGGCTACTGCCGCTGTCGCGCTCGACTTCGAGAAGCGCAGCGGCCGCAACGTGCTGGCCCGGCTCGATCTCGACGGCCTCGGGGAGGGCGGACGGCCGCCGCTCGTGATCGGTGCGCACGTCGATCATCTCGGCCGTGGCGAGACCTTGGGCTCGCTGGCGCGCGGCGACGAGAAGGGCAAGATCCACTACGGCGCCGACGACAATGCCTCGGGCGTGGCCGCCTTGATCGAAGTCGCGCAGAAGATGACCGCAGACCGCGATGCCGGGCGCCTCGCTGCGGGTCGCGACGTGATCTTCGCCGCCTGGTCGGGCGAGGAGCTGGGGCTTCTCGGGGCCTCGCACTTCGTCGATGCCCTGGCCGAAAGCGCGGAAGCGGAGGATCTCTCCGAACTGATCTCGGCCTATCTCAACATGGATATGGTCGGGCGGCTGCGCGATCGGGTGATCGTGTCTGGCCTCGGCTCCTCGGATATCTGGGCGCGCGAGGTCGAGCGGCGCAACGCGGTCGTCGGGCTGCCGATCGTGACCTCGGACGACAGCTATCTGCCGACCGACGCGACGGCGTTCTATCTCAAGGCCGTGCCGATCCTCGCGGTCTTCACCGGCGCTCATGAGGATTACCACCGGCCGAGCGACACGGCCGACACGCTGAACTACGAGGGCTTGCGCGACGTGGCGCGCTTTGTCGCCCTGATCGCCCGCTCGCGCGCCCTCGCCGAGGACGAGCCAAGGTACATCGAGGTCGCGCGGCCGCAGGGGAGCGGCGGGCGGCGCATGAGCAACCTCTTCCTCGGGACGATCCCGGACTACGCGCAGGAGGGCCAGTCGGGCGTGGCCTTGTCGGGCGTCGTGAAGGCGGGGCCCGCCGAGCAGGCCGGTCTCGCAGGCGGCGATGTCGTGGTCGGTCTGGCCGGCCAGGAGCTCGAGAACATCTACGACTACGTGCGGGCTCTCAACGGCCTGAAGCCGGGCGAGGCGGTCGATATCACGGTTTTGCGAAAAGGCGTCCCGCAAACCTTCTCGATCACACCGGCCCTGCGCAACTGAGCGGCACCTTCGCGCTCGACCCGGCCAGCTTGCTCGGCGCAGCTTTCTCGGAGCCTCCACGGGACAAGTCCGCGCATCGCCCTATGTCTTGACTTGAGAGCGTCAAGGCATGTTGGAGCGGAAGACGATGGCACGTCGCCTGTGGATGAGTTTGAGCTTTCTCGGCCTGCTTGTGCTGCCCGCTTGCGCGCAGCCCGGCGGGACCTCGCCGGCCGCCGAGCGCATGGAAACCTGCAGCGCCACCTACGGACCGGGCACGCGCGGCTACGCGATCTGCTTGCGGGAAAAGCCGGGAAGCGGCTCCTAGGCGCTGCCGCCCTTGCGCAGCGCTTCCTCCATCAGCTCCTTGGCCTTGCGCTGCTCCCAATCGTGGGTGAACCAGGGCAGCTTCTCGTAGGTCTGCGCCGCGTGCACGCCGAGGCCGAAGCCCCAGCCGAGCAGGGGCCAGTAGAACCAGGGGCCGCCCTCGGTGAAGAGGTCGAAGGGGATCAGCACGAAGTTGACGATCACGTAGACCATCATGTGCGTATAGAAGATCTTCAGCGCGCGGACTCGCGACCAGGCCCACTTCTCGGCCTCGGCCGCGCGCGCGGCCTCGCGCGCCGAGATGCCGGGTCGCAACTCGACGGGCTCGCTGGCCGCTCCTGGGATCTTCGGGTTCGAAGCCACAACCTACCTATATGGTGCCGCCAAAGCGCCGGTCGATAGGCGAGCACGGCTGTCGTGACTATATCACAGTCCGCAGAGCCCAAAGCCAGCCACATTTCTGCGCGTTGCCGTTCGGCGATTGTGGGAATGGATACCGGCGGCCGCCGGGCTGGGCGAGTCCAGTCAGTCCAGCTTGAAGCCCTTGGCCCGGACGAAGGCGCCGAAGTCCCGGCGCTCGGGCTTGGAGTACTGCCGGGCCTTGTCCTCGGACCAGCCGTAGGCCTCGACCTCGCCGTAGTCGGCGACGAAGCGTTGCCGGGCATAGGGCTGGGCCGCTTGCCGGCGCGCGTCGTAGGCCTCGATCCGCGCGGCCAGCTCGTCCTCGCCGAAGCGGTCCTCGTGCAGCGTCACGGCGAGCGGCAAGCGCTGGCTGATCTCGCCCTCGCCCGACGGCCAGCCGAGGGTCAGGCCGGCGACCGGAAAGACCCAGTCGGGCAGGGCCAGCCAGTCGCTGATCGTGTCGGCGTGGTTGCGCACCGCGCTGATCGGGCAGCAGCCGAGGCCGACCGATTCGGCGGCCAGCACGAAGCTCGCGAGCGCGATGCCGGCATCCACCGCGGCGTTGAAGAAGGCGTCGAGGTGATCGTTGACGAAGGGCCGGCCGCGCTCTTCGTGGATCTGGCGCTGACGTCGATTGTTGCCGCAGAACACCAGAAAGGCGGGCGCCGTCGCGATCCAGGGCGCCTCGGGGAAGAGCGCGTCGATGCGCCCACGCAGGTCGGGATCGCGGATCACGACGATGTCGCGCTGCTGCAGATCGCTCTTGGTCGGCGAACAGAGCGCAAGGGTGCAGAGCCTATCGACCAGCTCCCGGGGCACCGGGTCGTCGCGATAGGCGCGCTGCGAGCGGTGCGCCGCCAGCGTGCGCCAGACCGACTCACTTTCGGGCGGCGTTTCGAGAGGCGCGGCGTCGTCGAAACGGGCTGCAAGGAGGTCGTCGATGGGCGCGTTGGACCCGGCTGGCTGGCTCATGGCGACATCCTCATTGGCCTTGCCCTTGGCACAGGCATTTCAAGACACTGTCATCCTCGGACTTGACCCCCATGGGACTCTGGGCAATCCATCGAGTTCCGAGTCCGGGACCTCAATGGACCCTCGGGTCAAGCCCGAGGGTGACAGCGTAGGAGATTTGTCGACATCTAGCTAATTGAATTACATCATTCTTTTTACAGGGTGGCAGTTTGCCCTCTCGAGCGGATCTCTCTGCCGATCGACTCTAGATCCGCGCGCGGCTCCGCATCTCACCGTCGATGCGCGCTCCACAGCCCGAGCGCAACGCAGAGCAGGCCGGCGAGGAAGAGCAGCGAGACCGACTCGCCCAGCAGCAGGGCGCCGAGACCCGTGGCGGTGACCGGGCTGAGGGCCAGGAAGACCGTGACGCGGGTTGGGCTGGTGTGGTTGAGGGCCCAGAGCCAGCAGTAGTAGCCGACGCCGCTGCCGACACCGATGAAGAGCACGGCGAGCCAGCCGCCGGTGGTGAAGGCGGGCGGGGCGGCGAAGAAGCCCTCCCAGGCGGCGAGGCCGGCGAGCGCGGCGACCGAGGCCAGCATGGCGAGGAAGCTCACCTGCAGGGCCGGGTAGCGCTGCAGGTAGGGCCGGTAGAGCACCGAGCAGAGCGCGCCGCAGAAGGCGCTGCCGAAGACCGCAAGCTCGCCGATCCAGTCGCCGCCGCCGAGACCGCTCGCAAGGCCCTTGTCGCCGAGGGCCAGGCCGACGCCGAGGATGGTCAAGAGTACGCCGAGCGTCTTCGGGCCGCTCAGGCGCTCGCTGCCGATCGCCGCGGCGAGCAGCATGGTCAGGAAGGGAAAGCTCGCGAAGATCAGCGAGGCGCGCGCCGAGGGGATGAACTGCAGCGCGTAGTTCAAGAGCGCGATCAGCACGCCGAACTGCGCGATGCCGAGCAGGCAGATCGGCAGCAGATCGCGCGGCGCAAAGCGCACCCGCGGCGCCAGCAGCAGCGGCGGCAGCAGGCAGACGACGCCGATCAGATAGCGCAGCAGCGCGAGCGAAGCGGGGTC
>JAKSDN010000899.1 GCA_022360075.1 Kiloniellales bacterium
GCAGAACGGCGGAATGGCAAAGGCGGTGTGCGCGGGCGTCATCGCATGGCCCGCGTTTTGTCCACTGGTGTCCGGAGTCTCAAGTCATGCGTAAGCACATCTCGATTCAGCGGCGTGAAGGGCGCGCGTCGCGTCAGGCCCATTGCGATCTGCCGGAAGGCACCTTCGAGCGCGAAATGGGCAAGGAGGGCTTCTTCGGCCCGGCGACCATGATGTACCACGCCCATCCGCCGACCGGCTGGCTGCGCTGGGAGGGCACCCTGCGGCCGCGCGCCTACGACCTCACGACGGCGGAGATGGGCGTTTCGCCCTGGGACGCGACCGAGGTGCTGCACAACGGCAGCGTCAAGATGCGCTTCTGGCGCTGCGACACCAAGATGGCCCACCTCGTGCGCAACGCCGACGGCGACGAGCTGCTCTTCGTCGATACCGGGGCCGCCGAGATGTTCTGCGACTACGGCCACCTGCGGATCGAGAAGGGCGACTACGTCGTCCTGCCGCGCTCGACCATGTGGCGGATCGAGCCCGACGGTCCGGTCGAGCTGCTGCTGTTCGAGTGCACCAACGGCTCCTACATGCTGCCGGAGAAGGGCTTGGTCGGACAGCACGCGATCTTCGACCCGGCGATGCTCGACGCGCCTGCGATCGACGAGGCGTTTCTGGCGCAGCAGGGCGAGGTCGAGACCGGCGTCGTGATCAAACGGCGCGACCATTTCTCCAGCGTGCTCTATCCCTTCAACCCGCTGGATGCGGTCGGCTGGCACGGCGATCTCGCGCCGGCGCGGATCAACGTCAAAGACATCCGCCCCTTGATGTCGCACCGCTATCACCTGCCGCCCTCGGCGCACACCACTTTCGTCGGCAACCGCTTCGTCATCTGCACCTTCGTGCCGCGCCCCTTCGAGAGCGATCCCGGCGCGCTCAAGGTGCCGTTCTTCCACAACAACGACGACTACGACGAGGTGATCTTCTATCACGACGGCGATTTCTTCAGCCGCGACAACATCAAGCCCGGCATGGTGACCTGGCATCCCTGCGGCTTCACCCACGGGCCGCACCCCAAGGCGCTGCAGCGCATGTACGAGCAGGCCAAGCCCGCGACCGACGAGTACGCGGTGATGCTCGACACCCGCGACCCGCTCGAGCCGGGCGCCGGGATGGAGGCCATGGAGGTCACCGACTACGCCGATAGCTGGACCTCGTCGGAGCCGGTCAAGGCACCGAAGATCCCCGCAGCCGCCGAGTAACCCCTCGCCATGCCGTTTCTCTCGAGCCTGCCCGCCGAGGCGGGCGCCCGCGACATCTTCAAGCTCAACAAGGCCGCCGGGCACGCCATGATCGACTATCACACGGCGGTCATGCGCCAGCCCTCGGCCTTGAGCGAAGGCGAGCGCGAGCTGATCGCGGCCTACGTCTCCGGCCTCAATAGCTGTCAGTACTGCCATGGCGTGCACGCCCAGACGGCAGCCGCCTTCGGTCTCGAGGCCGATCTCTTGGCCGGTCTGATCGACGACCTCGAGGCGGCCGGGATCGACGAGAAGCTGCGCCCGATCTTGCGCCTGGCCCGCAAGCTGACCCAGAGTCCGGGCAAGCTCGTTGAGGCCGATACCGAGGCGGTGCTCGCGGCCGGCTGGGACGAGCGGGCGCTGCACGATGCGATCAACGTCGTCTGCCTGTTCAACTTCATGAACCGTCTCGTGGAAGGCCACGGCATCGAGGGCAGCGAGGGGGTGTTCGAGCAGCGCGGCGTAGCGCTCAAGGAGTCCGGCTACGCGCCGCTCCTGGACTACCTGGAAGGCTAGGCCATGAAGCTTGCGACCCTGCGCGACGGCGCGCGCGACGGCCGTCTGGTCGTCGTCTCGCGCGACCTCGCCCGCTGCACCTCGGCCAGCGCGCTCTACGCCACGCTCCAGGCCGCGCTGGACGACTGGGCGCGGGCGGAGCCGAGCTTGCAGGAGCTGGCCGACCGGCTCGAGTCGGGAAAGGTGGCGGGCGAAGCCTTCGATCCGGCGGCCTGCGCCGCGCCGCTGCCGCGCGCCTATCAGTGGGCCGACGGCTCGGCCTACGTGAACCACGTCGAGTTGGTGCGCAAGGCGCGCGGCGCCGAGATCCCCGAGTCCTTCTGGAGCGACCCGCTGATGTACCAGGGCGGCTCGGACGCCTTCCTCGGCCCGCGCGAGCCGATCGCGGCGGCCGACGAGGCCTGGGGTATCGACTTCGAGGCCGAGGTCGTGGTCGTGGTCGACGACGTGCCGATGGGCGTGACGCCCGAGACCGCGCGCGAGCACATCAAGCTGATCGGCCTGGTCAACGACGTCTCGCTGCGCAACCTGATCCCGGCCGAGCTCGCCAAGGGCTTCGGCTTCTTCCAGGCCAAGCCTTCGTCCGCCTTCTCGCCGGTGTTCGTGACGCCGGACGCGCTGGGCGAGGCCTGGGATGGCGGCAAGCTGAGCCTGCCCCTGCTGGTCGAGCTGAACGGCGCGGCCTTCGGCAAGGCCGAGGCCGGCGTGGACATGACCTTCGACTTCCCGACCCTGATCGCCCATGCCGCCAAGACCCGGCCGCTGGGCGCCGGCGCGATCATCGGCTCGGGCACGGTCTCCAACCGCGACGCCGGCGGCGGCCCCGGCAAGCCGATCGCCGAGGGCGGCCTCGGTTACTCCTGTCTCGCCGAGGTGCGCATGGTCGAGAAGATTCTGCACGGCGAGATGAAGACGCCCTTCATGGCCTTCGGCGACCGCGTGCGGATCGAGATGCTGGACCCGGAGGGCGCGTCGATCTTCGGCGCAATCGAACAAGA
>JAKSDN010001317.1 GCA_022360075.1 Kiloniellales bacterium
CCATCGCGAGCCCCTCAACACCTGAATCCCCGTCTTCAGCGATTGCCCCTCACGCCGAATAGAATGCTGCCCTGCGGCCTCTCTTAGGGCGTATCATGGCGCCATGAGCCCAACGAAGACTGGGAAGGACGACGGCATCGCGGGCGTGCCGGGGCGCTACTGGCACGCGCTCGAGGACGGACGCATTCAGTGCGACCTCTGCCCGCGCTTCTGCAAGCTGAACGAGGGCCAGCGCGGGCTCTGCTTCGTGCGGGCGCGCAAGGACGATGCCATGGTGCTGACCACCTATGGCCGCTCGTCGGGCTTCTGCATCGATCCGATCGAGAAGAAGCCGCTGTCGCACTTCCTGCCCGGCACGCCGGTGCTTTCCTTCGGCACGGCCGGCTGCAACCTCACCTGCAAGTTTTGCCAGAACTGGGACATCTCCAAGGCGCGCGACTTCGACCGCCTGCAGGATCGGGCACCGCCCGAAGTCATCGCCGAGGCCGCGGCGCGAAGCGGCTGCCGCTCGGTCGCCTACACCTATAACGACCCGGTGATCTTCCTCGAGTACGCCGTCGACGTGGCCCAGGCCTGCCGCGCGCGCGGCATCAAGAGCGTAGCCGTGACCGCCGGCTATATCTGCGAGGCGCCGCGCGCGGAGTTCTACCGCCACATGGACGCGGCCAACATCGACCTCAAGGCCTTTACCGAGGGTTTCTACAAGCAGCTCTGCAGCGGCAGCCTGGGCGCCGTGCTCGACACGCTGGTCTATCTCAAGCAGGAGACCCAGGTCTGGACCGAGATCACCACGTTGCTGATTCCCGATGAGAACGACTCACCGGCCGAGATCGAGCGTCTGAGCGCCTGGGTGATGGACAAGCTCGGCCCCGACGTGCCGCTGCACTTCACCGCCTTCCACCCGGACTGGAAGATGCTCGACAAGAGCCGAACGCCGCCGGAGACTCTGCTGCGCGCCTGTCGGATCGCGCGCGAGGCCGGCATCCGCTACGTCTACAGCGGCAACATCCACCACCCGCCGAGCCAGACCACCCACTGCCACGGCTGCGGCCGGGTGCTGATCCGTCGCGACTGGCACCAGATCCTGGACTACGCCCTTTCCGACGACGGCCATTGCCGGCGCTGCGGCACGCCTTGCGCCGGCGTCTTCGAGGGCCCCTCAGGGAGCTGGGGTGCGCGACGGCAGGCGCTCAGGCTCGAAGGCCTGGCAGCCCGGATGCAGACCGAGGCCGGCGATACCGAGATCTTGTAGGCCGCGCGGCCCGTCGAGACCGCCGGTCGCCGCTCAACGCGATCTGAGCATGCGAAAGCCGACGAGCAGAATGAGAGCACCGACGATCGCAACGCCCAGACTGGGAAGGTTGAAGCCGCTCACGCCGCCGAAGCCGAGCGCGTTGCCGACGAAGCCGCCGATCACCGCGCCGACGATGCCGATGACGATCGTCACGATGATGCCGCCGGGGTCCTTGCCCGGCATGATGAACTTGGCGAGTGCCCCGGCGATCAGACCGAATATAATCCACGAAAGAATGCCCATGCTTGCCCTTCCCGTTAGCTGCCTGCTGCGGCGTTTCCGCGCGCGCACTCTAGCGCGAGAGCGCGATGGCCGCTACGGCTCCGCCCACTCGCAAGCGTATAATTCACGGGCTGGGGATGAGCGCTGGCACCGGGCGCCACAAGAAAGGGAGGTAGATCCGTGAGAGGCTTCTCGTTCACAGGGATGACCGTGGCCGTAATCCTGGGTCTCTTCGCCCCCAACGCGGTCGCGCGTGCCCAAGAAGAGCCGCTGATCCCGGGCTTGAGCCCCGAGGAGGAGGAGATCGTGATCTTCGTTCTCGGCAACACGGCCTTCACGCTCTATCACGAGCTCGGCCACGCCTTGATCTCCGAGCTCGATCTGCCCGTGATCGGCCGCGAAGAAGATGCCGTCGACGGCTTCGCCGCGGTCATGATGATCTCGGAGGAGCCGGACGACATGGCCGACGCCTTGATCATCGCCGCGGCCGACGGTTGGGCCCTCCTGGCCGATGCCTTGGCCGAGCAGGGAGCGGAAATCGCTTTCTGGGCCAGGCACGGCCTGGACGAGCAGCGCTACTACCAAGCGATCTGCCACCTGGTCGGCGCCGATCCCGAAGGCTTCGAAGAGTTCGCCGTGGAGTCCGGCTTGCCGGAGGAACGGGTCGAGACCTGCCCCTTCGACTACGCGCAGATGTTCGATGGCTGGCAGCGGCTCCTGGCGCCGCACGCCACCGCGAACGGTATCCCGGCTTACGGCAGCATTCGCGTCGTCTATGAGCCGACCGGCGGCGACTTTGCCGAGCTTCAAGAAGGCCTGCGCGAGAGTGGCGTGACCGAGGCGATCGCCCAGGAGATCGCCGACGGCGTGCGCCTGCCGCGCGATCTGACGATTCGCTACGCCGGCTGCGACGGCGACTCCAATGCCTACTGGGACTCGGAAGCGGGCGAGGTGATCATGTGCCACGAGCTGATCGCCGAGTTCCGCGACCTGATCGTCGCCGATATCGACCGCGCCCGGTGAGGCGCCATGACCAGATCTGCTGACGACGGCTTCTCGCTGCGCGACACCTACGTGCATCTCGCGACCGACGGCACGGGCGTCGCGGTCGAAAACACGCCCGACTTCTGGCCGGCACTGATGTCGGGCCAGCGCCGCTACGACGGCCGCCTGGTGATCGCCTCTCGTCTTACCGAAGACATGACCCATTGGGAGATGCACCCGGCGGGCGAGGAGCTGCTGATCCTCCTGTCCGGCGCGGTCGACTGCGTGCTGGAGAAAGGCGGTGAAGAGCGCGTCGTCTCACTGGAAGCGGGCCAAGCTTGCCTCGTGCCGCGCGGCGCCTGGCACCGCCTCCGGGTGCGCGAGCCCGGCGAGCTGGTGTTCGTCACCTACGGCGAGGGGACCGAGCACCGGCCGCTGTGAGGGCGCGGCTCCGGTCTGCCCGGGCGGTTTTCGATGGGCGATCGGCGAGAGCGAGCGATCCGGAGCTTCGCTCGATCTAACCGCGCGGACCCGATCGCCGTCCTACTTGAACTCAATCTCGACGAAGACGAACTCGTGATCGTTGGCGTTGATCACGTCGTGCTCGACGCCGGCATTGCGGAAATAGGACTGGCCGGCGGTCAGCTCGGCGAAAGTCTCGGCGCCGTCGGGGCCGATCAGCTTGAGCCTGCCGCTCGTCTGCGGGACGACGACGTAGTCATAGGCGTGGCGGTGGTAGCCGGTCGCCGCACCGGGCGCGAAACGCCATTCCGTGACGATCGTGCGCTCGTTCTCGACCTGAACGCTGGGCACGGCTTTGCCGGTCATCTCGTCCCTCCCTGTACGGCATCGGCGCCTTAGGCGGCCGGCTATGCGGCATCGGCCTTGTCGGCGCCGATCGGGGCACCGAAGGTCTCGGTGCCGAAGCGGTAGAGACGCATGCTGTCCGACCAGTGGTCTTCAGGCAAGCCCGCCTTGACCTTGAGATGCTTGAGGAAGCTGGCCG
>JAKSDN010000487.1 GCA_022360075.1 Kiloniellales bacterium
CACGCCGAGCCGGCCGAAGCCGCAGACCACCTCGTCGGACACCAGCAGAACGTCGTGCTTGTCCAGGACGGCCCGGATCTTCTCCCAATAGCCGCTGGGCGACGGCAGGACGCCGCCGACGCCGACGACCGGCTCGGCGAAGAAGGCGGCCACCGTCTCCGGTCCTTCGTCCTCGATCAGCGCGTCGAGGCGCTCGGCGCAGTCCTGCGAGAAGGCCTCTTCGCTCATGTCGGGGTCGGCGCGCCGGAAGTAGTAGGGAGCGACGGTGTGACGGACCCGGTCGATGGGCAGGTCGAATGCCTTGTGGAACTTCGGAATGCCGGAGAGGCTGCCGGCGGTGACCGTGAGACCGTGGTAGGCGCGTTCGCGGGCGATCAGCTTCTTCTTTTCCGGGCGACCGAGAACGTTGTTGTAGTACCAGATGATCTTCACCTGGGGTTCGTGGGCGTCGGAACCCTGCAGGCCCCAGAAGATCTTGCTCATTCCGGGCGGGCAGAGGTCGAGGACACGATCGGTTAGGCGGATCGCCGGCTCGCTCGAGTGGCCCGCATGATTGTGGTAGTAGGCCATCTTGAGCGCCTGGTCGTGGAGCGCGTCGGCGATCTCCTTGCGCCCGTAGCCGATGTTGACGCACCACAGGGAGGCGAAGGCATCGATGAGCTCCTTGCCGTTCTGGTCGCGAATCCGGATGCCTTCGGCGCCGGTGACGATCGTCGGGTCGCCCAGATCGCCATGGGCGAAGGCCGCGAGGTCCGTGTTCGGATGGAACAGGCCACGGCGGTCCATCTCCTCGAGGGACATGTTGCTGGTTCGCTCCACGCTCGCCTTCCTTTCACGATACCGGGGCAAGATCGTCACTGGCCTGCTGTCCACCCAACAGGCGCTCGATGGGAAACAGCGGTAGATCGCTTTCGCGTCCGAGGATCCGCTCCGCGAGCAGCCGCGCGATGTAAGGGCCGCTGGTGTATCCGGAGTGGACGCTGCCGCAGAGGTAGGCGTCCGGAAACTCCGGGACGGCGCCGGCGACCGGGAACGCATCGTCGGTCTCCGCCTCGAGGCCGACCCAGGCGCGCACCAGGCGGGCGTCGCGCAGGGCCGGGATGGCGTGACAGGCCAGGCGCAGATTGCCGATCAGGCTTTCCGGAATGACCGCAACGCCGCCACGCTCCCGGTCGCCGACGCCCTGCCAGCCGCCGCCGATCACGACGGTGCCGTTCTCGAACTGCTTGAGCGAGAGCAGACCGCTGGAGATCCCCAGGACCGTCCGCATCACCGGTGCTAGCCGCTCCGTCACCGCAAGCTGATTGACCAGAACCTTGATCGGCAGGCGAAGGCCGAGCCAGGCCGCCATGTCCTCCAGCCATACGCCGCCGGTCAGGATCAAGCGCTTGGCCCGGACGGGCGGGCCGCCCGTGCGGAGCACCGCGAAGCCTTTGTCCTCGGGCTCGACCCCGGTGGCGGGCGTTTGCTCCATGACCTGGACGCCGGCTTCCGACAGGGCGGCACGATAGGCGAGGCCGGTCAGGTACGCGCTGGCGAAGCCGTCGATCTCGCAATGCGCCGCCAGGATCGGCGACTCGGAAAGGCCGGGTTCCACCTGCTTGGCGCGTGCCGCCGAGACGATATCGATGGGCGCGCCCGCTTCCCGGCGTTTCGCCGCGCGCAGGCGAAGCATCTCCGCCTCGGCCTCGGTGAAGGCGAGGGATAGCCCGGGGCGGACAATCACGCCGACATCGTGTCCCAGCCACTGCGCCGCCGTCGTCCACATCTCATGGCCGCGGAGCGCATAGGGAATCAGGGCGGCGCGGGTCATGTGCATGGTCAGGGTGCCGGCATTGGTTCCCGAGGCCTCGCGACAAAGGCTGCCGCGTTCCACGAGCGCGACTTGCAGGCCCCCGCGGGCGAGGAACAGAGCCGCGGTACAGCCGTGGATGCCGCCGCCCACCACCACCGCATCGTATGTTCCTCGCGCCTCCATTGCCTGGGCCGAACCGTCGTCAAAGGGGCGCGGGAGGCGGGATCGGGATATCCCCGTAATCGAAGTCGCCGAGCACCTGGTCGAGCGGCATGGGACGGATCGGCGTGCGCGCGGTCCAGAGGCCGACGGCCGCCCGGCCGTCACGGCGCAGCGCGAGAATCTCCGCGACCGTCTCGCCGCACATGCGTCCCTGGCAGGGACCCATGCCACAGCGGGTAAAGTGCTTGAGTTGATTGATATCGTTTGCACCCTCGCCGATCGCGGTGTCGATCTCCGCGCGCGTGACGTCCTCGCAGCGGCACACGACGGTCTTTGCCGGTATCGACTCGATGCCGGCCGGGCGCGCGGCCATCAGCCGCGCCATGGCGCCGCCGAAGCGCGCGGCACGTCGATGCTCGCGGCGCAGCGGTCGCACGCGTCGCGCGTGGTCGGGTGCGGATAAAATTCCAAAATCCCGGCCGACGGCGAGGGCGGCGAGAGCACCTTGAAGCTCGGCCGCGGCGGCGCCGCGGATGCCGGCGCCGTCGCCGGCGACATAGAGACCGGGCAGCGAGGCACTGCCATCCTCGTCGGCCTTCGCGATCCAGCCGCCCTTATCTCGGTCGAAGTGATGCTCGGCGCCGAGCAACCGGGATATCTCGATCGCCGGTGTCAGGCCGTGCCCGATGGTCAGGGCATCGGCCTCATAGGTGACGGTAGGGCCGCGCGAATCCTGCCGTCCCTCGGCGTCGACCGGACCGACCGTCACGCGCTCGAGATCGTCATGACCTTCGGCGTGGCGAACCGCGTGGCTATACAGGATGGGAACACCAGCCCTTCGCAGGGCCCATTGCCAGCGAAAGCCGCGTCCGAGCAGATCCGGCCGGCTCGCCAAGGCCGGCAGGCTGCTCAGCCACTCGCGCCGCGCCGCCAGGTCGATCACCGCCATGACGGTGCCGCCGGCCTTGAGGATCGTCGCCGCCACCAGCAGCAGGAGCGGGCCGGCGCCGGCGACGACGGTGCGCCGTCCGGGCAAGACCCTTTGCGACTTCAGAAGGATCGTTGCCGCGGCCAGCCCGGTGACGCCGGGCAGGGTCCAGCCGGGAAAGGGCTGGGTTCTCTCGGTCGCGCCCGTCGCGGAGATGATCGCGCGCGCCCGACAGGTCTCGGGGCCGGCCGGGCTCAAGGCGTCGATCCGGAACCGCGTCCCGTCTTTCAGGACCGACCAGACCCTTCGGCCGAGCCTGACATCGGCATCGCTGGCGGCGAGGCGGGCTCTCAGGCTGTCTCCGCGCTGCAGATCGGGCTCGTCGCCTTGGCCGGCCTCGGGGCGCAGGGCTTGGGGGAGCGCGCGATAGACCTGACCGCCCGGCGCCTCGGCCTCATCCATCAGCGTGACGTTCAGGCCGAGGTCGACCGCGGTGAGCGCTGCCCTGATGCCGGCGGGCCCGGCCCCGATCACGGCGACATCGGCATCGTGGCAGGGGGCGAAGGGCGTCATCGCGCGGGCTCCAGCTCGATCCGCAGGCCGGGGCGCACGGGGACGAGGCAGGCTTGTTGGACGCGGCCGTCGATGCGGATCGCGCACTCCTGGCAGACCCCCATCATGCAGAACGCACCGCGCGGCGCCTTGGCGCGCGGGCTGTCGCGCAGCTTGCGAAACCCAGCGGCCAGGAGCGCCGTTGCCACGCTCTCGCCGGCGCGGCAGTCGATCGGCCGCCCGTCCACGGTGATCGTGACCTCGTCGGCGCGTGGCCGATCGTCAAGCCGAAGCCCTGCCATGCCCAAATCCTTTTTCCCGGTCGGCTCCCGGGCCTCCTTGCGCCGTCGGGTTCGTGGCTCTGCAAGCCACGGATGGAGCGCTTGGTCGATTCAAATGCTATTCACATCGTCCAAGAAATGTATACAATGTGTGCATCCTTTGATCAACGAGGATACGGTTCCTGTGCCCCTGAAAAGGGCTTCGAGCCGGGCCGCAGACCAACACTCCGAGTACGAACAGGGGGAAAAACGTTCCATGCTCATACGTTCCACGCTCAAGTGTATGCTCGTCGCCGTGCTGTCGGTGTTTCTCGGTACGGCGCTTTCTCACTCCAATGCCGAGGCACGTTCGCTGTCGGAAATCCAAGATTCCGGCGTCCTGCGAGTCGGCGTCAATCCGACCCTGCCGCCGCTCGGCAAGTACGACGATAAGAACGAGATCGCCGGCTTCGACGTCGATTTCAGTCGCAAGATCGCCGAGATGCTCGGGGTCGAGCTGGAAGTGGTGAAGGTCGGATCGCCCGACCGGATACCCTTCGTGGCAAGTGGCAAGATCGACTACGTGATGGGCGCGATGACGCGCAACCCGAAGCGTGCCCAGATCATCGATTTTACCCTGCCGGTGCACACGGAGGTCTTCGGCGTTCTGACCCTCGACGGCAAACCCTTCGAGGCATGGCAGGATCTCAACAGCGGCGACGTCACCATGGTGCAGGTCCGTGGCACGACACCGCTCAAGTTCATCGAGGAAAACCTGCCCGATGCCGAGGTCTTGTTGCTCGACAACTATCCGGACGTGATCCGGGCGCTGGCCCAGGGGCGCGGCGATGCCATGCTCGACGTCGTGGACTTCGTCGGCGAGCACATGAACAAGCACAAGGTCGATTGGAAGGTGCTGGAGACGCCGGTCGACGTCTATTTCTGCGCCTTGGGTGTGCAGAAGGCCAACGACTCTCTGCGCGATTGGCTGAACGTGGCGATCTTCGAGCTGCATCGCAACGGCGTGGTCGACGAGATGTGGCGTGAGTGGTTCGGCATCGACATGCTCTATCCGGTGGGCATGAGCCCGTACTTCTAGGCGTTCCCTGCGACGGCGCGGCTCGGCCCGGTTCCGAATGAGGGCCGGCCGAGCCGCCGGCGCGGGTCCTTCTGGCCCAGGCTAACCGGCAGGCCCATCGTGGGATACTCCGTCAATTTCGGGCAACTCATCGAGTATCTGCCCTATCTGCTCGGCGGCGCGTGGTTCAGCCTGCAGATCGCCTTTCTCGCATTCTGTGGCGGCATGGTCATCGGGCTGGCCGGCGCGATCGCGAAGACCTTCGGCGGGCCGGTGATCTCCCGCTTGACCCATCTCTATGTGGTCTTCGTGACCAACACGCCGCAGTTGGTCCAGATCTACTTTCTCTACTTTGCCCTTCCCGAGCTCGACATCGTCATGAGCAGCTATCAGGCGGTCCTGCTGGGCATGACGGTCAATGCCGGCGCCTATCTGACGGAAATCCAGCGCGCGGGGTTCATATCCGTCCGCCAGACCGAGATGGAGGCGGCGGAAACCCTGGGCATGAGTTTGCTGCAGCGGGTCCGCTACGTGGTCCTCCCGCACATCGCGAGGGTTCTCTTCCCGCCTCTGTCGAACCACTACATCCTGATGACTCTGGGCACCTCCATGGCGGCGATCTTCGGCGTCGAGGAACTCACGGGCCGGGCCTTCAACGTCAACGCCGAGACTTTCCGCTCGATCGAGGTCTTCACGATAACCGCGGGCATGTATGTCGTCGTGACCCTCATCGCCAGCATTCTGCTGGGGCTTGCCGGACGCTCGCTGTTCCGTGCCAAGATGAGGATCGTGTGATGTGGCAGAGACTGACCGAGGAAGCGCCGCAGTTCTTCGGCTACTACAATCTCATTTTCCTGGCCGAGGCCGCCTTCGCGACCTTTGCGCTCTCCGCCGTCGGCTGCGTCCTGGGCTTCCTGCTCGGATTCGTCATCGCGGTTGTCCGGCGGACACTGGCCTGGGAGCTCGTGCCGCTTCGGTCGCTGGCCTTCCTCTTCACCGAGTTCTTCCGCCGCGTGCCCTTCCTGGTCACGCTCATGCTGGTCTTTTTCATTTTTCAGGCACTGGGGGCCAACATCTCGGTCTTCACGGTCGCCCTCATCAGCGTCGTCTTGATCGCGACGGCCTTCATCGCGGAGATCATCCGCGCCGGCCTCGAATCGGTGCATCGCAATCAGTGGGACGCCGCTGCGGCGATGAACTTCTCGCTTTGGCAAACGATCTGGTACGTCGCCATGCCGCAGGCCTGGAAGATCGTCATTCCGCCCGCCTTCAGCTTCTTCATCCTCTTCATCAAGGACACGGCACTGGCCTCGCAGATCGGCGTGCTGGAGCTGACCTACGCGGCGAAGGTGTTGAACAACAAAGGCTTCTCGGCTGTCCTGGTCTTCGGTTCGGTGCTCGTTCTCTACTTCGCGCTATCGTATCCCTTGACCCGGCTCGGCATGTGGATGGAGACCCGTCTTGCGACACGTGGACATCGTTGACCTAGCGGCCTCCTACGCCGATACCCCGGTTCTCGACGGGATCACCCTGGGGATCGATCGAGGCCAGATCGTCAGCCTGATCGGTCCCTCGGGGTCCGGCAAGAGCACGCTGCTTCGCGTGCTCATGGGCCTGCTGCCGCCTAAGCGTGGCCATGTGGAGCTGGACGGCGCACGGATCGACTACGGCAAGCGGGACCAGGTTCGCCGGCTGCGCGACCGCTTCGCGATCGTGTTCCAGCAGTACAACCTCTTTCAGAACATGACCGTGCTGAACAACGTCACGATCGCGCCGGTCAAGATCAAGAAGCGGGATCGCGGCGAGGTCGAACGCGAGGCCAAGGACTTGCTGGCCAAGGTCGGCCTGGCCGACAAGCTGGCGGCCTATCCGGACGAACTCTCCGGCGGCCAGCAACAGCGGGTCGCGGTCGCCCGCGCGCTCGCCCTCAAACCGGAGGTCCTCTTGTTGGACGAGGTCCCCTCCTCGCTCGATCCGGAGCTGGTCAAGGAGGTGCTGGACACGATCCGCCTGCTCGCGGACGAGGGCATGACCATGCTGATCGTGTCCCACGAAATGGGATTCGTGCGCGAGGTTTCGGCCAAGGTCGTCTTCATGGACGCGGGACGCGTGGTCGAGGAGGGCGCGCCGGCCGAGATCTTCGACGCACCGCGGGAAGCGCGGACCCGGGAGTTCGTCGAGAAGATCCTGCGGCATTAAGCCGCGCTTGATGTGAGGATGGCCATGGAACGCAACAGGCCTGGCAGCGATCTGCTCGAGGGCGCGGTCGACTGCCACGTTCACGCCTGTCCGCATCTCAATGCCCGCTGCCTCGATGTCTTCCAGGCGGCGCGGCAGGCCGCGGGCGCGGGGATGCGGGCCATCGGCCTCATGGACAATTTCTCGAACAGCGCCGGCCTGGCCGCGCTCGCCATGCGCGAGCTGGGCGAGCTCGGGCTCGAGGTTTTCGGCGGCTTGATCATGGAGCCGCCCTGCGGCGGGGTCTCGGCCGAGGCGGTACGCATCGCCCTCGACTACGGCTACGGGCCGGGGACCGGCGCCCGTTTCATCTCCCTGCCGACGCACCACACCCGCAACATCGCCCTGCAGGAAGGCCGCCCGGCCGACTATGTGGATAGCTGTCTTGCGATCCCGGGGTCGGGCCCTCTGCCCGCTCCCTTGCCGGTGATCCTCGACCTGATCGCGGCGCGCGATGTCGTCTTCAACACCGGCCACGTCTCGGCCGCCGAGGCTGTGCGGGTGACCGAGGCGGCGCGGACGCGGGGCGTCGAGCGGATCCTGGTTCCCTGCTCCCACTACGACGAGGCGACCGTCGCCGAGATCTGCCGCCTTGGCGCCTTGGCCGAGTTCTCCTTCTTCGTCGTCTCCCACGCCACCCAGGTGGGACTGACCCATGTTGATGACGAGCGCCA
>JAKSDN010000990.1 GCA_022360075.1 Kiloniellales bacterium
CTGCGCAGATCGAAACTCGCGCCGTGCAGCTCGACCAGCGACTTGGACAAAGGCAGTCCGAGGCCCGTGCCCTGTTGATGGCGCCGGAAGCTGCTTTCGGCCTGACCGAACGGCTTGAGCACGTGAGCGATCTCCGCCTCGGGCATGCCGATGCCGTCATCGGATACGCGGATCACGATATCGCCGTCTTCGACGAACGCGGCGACGAGGATGCGCCCGCCCGGCTCGGTGAACTTCAGCGCGTTCGAGATGAGGTTGAGGAAGATCTGGCGCAGCGAGCGGCGATCGGCGATCAAATCGGGTAGGTCGGCCGAGATCTCAACGCTGATCTCCCGCGCTTCGCTGTCCGGGCTGCCCTTGAGCAGCGTCAGAGACTCCTCCGCAGCGTCCTTCACGCGCACCATTTCGAATTTGAGATCGGTCTTGCCCGCCTCGATGCGCGAAAGGTCCAGCATGTCGTTGACGATCGACAGCAGGTGGGAGCCGCTGTTGCGGATATCCTCGGCGTAGACCCGGTACTTCTCGTTTTCGACCGGCCCGAACATCTCCCGGGAGATGATCTCCGAAAAGCCGATGATCGCGTTCAGCGGCGTGCGCAGCTCGTGGCTCATGTTGGCGAGGAATTCCGACTTGCTCTGATTGGCCGCTTCAGCCGCGTCCTTCTCTCGGGCGTAGTCCGTCGCCAGGTTCTCGAGCTCGAGGCCGCGCCGCTCCAAGGCGGCCTTGGCCGTCTCCAGCTTCTCGATGCTCGCCTGCAGCGCGGCGTCGCGCGATCTCAGTCCGCTGACCGATTCCCAGAGCTTGACCTGGAGCTCGTTCACCGCCTCGACGACCGTGCTCAGCTCGTCCTTGGTTCGGGCCGAGCGCTGAAGGCCCAGCCTATCCGGCGTCGAGCTCGGATTCAGGGTGGCCAGATAATGGGCGATCCGCGTGAGGTGGCGCGTGACCAGGAATTGGACCAGGAAGAACAGGAAGATGGAGACGATGAGCGCCTTGGCGGCGTTGCTGCCGAGCACCAGCCAAACCCGGTCGATCAGACGGTCGACCGCGCCATCCAGGCTTGCGACCAGTGTCAAAGTGCCGACGTCGCGCGCCTGTCCCGCGTGGACGTAGAGCAAGCTCGTGCGGTGCGCGATGACGCGCTCCTTCTTGGCCTCGCCCACCTCGATCGTTTGTCCGCCCGGGGTGCGCACCTCGACGTATTGCATGTCGGGAAGCCTGAGCATGCCTTCGAGCTGGCGGCGCACGAGAACCATGTCATCGCGCCAAAGGCTGGTCGTGAGACTGCCGGCGAAGCCCTCCTTGGTCTCACCGATCCGCCGGTCGAGCAGCGCCACGTCGCGCTCGAACTCGTTGTAGAGCTGCAGCGCCGTGAGGGCGAGCGTGATCATCGAGCTGAACAGTGTCAGGACGACGATGATCCTGACCGCCAAACGATGGCGAATCGAAGGGATGTGCCAGTTTCGCACGTTCCTGCTGGATCTCTCGCCGACTAAGCTCGTTTGATCGCTGTGCAACGCCATTATGCCAAGGTCTCGAGGGACCCATCGCCCCGCCCGGCGGGCCGAACCGGGGCAAGCCAGAATCTACCCATCGCTCTTCTGGCTGAAGCCTAACCGCTAGAGCGCGCAATCGACAAGTGAAGGTGAGAGACCGGAGGTGGTTCAGCTTCGCGTTCCGGTATGCGGTTGTGGGCGGCCTTCGGTTGACAGAGCGGTAACCCTCTCGCCCTAGGATGAGAGACTCCATCTCGGACTGCGAATCAGGTTCTTATGCGCAACCCATTATTCTATCTGACTTTCTTGTGCATTGGCGTGACCGCGTCGCCCGCCTTTGCCGCCGGTGACTGCGCGCCTCGAGAGGAAGTCGCCTGCGAAATGAGAAAGCACCCGAGCTGCGGGCCGGTGCAGCTCAACTTCCGGTCACGCAGCGATGGGCCTTCGCAATGCGATTCCGGCTTCGTGACCCTGAACCAGGTCGACATCTATCCGCATCTGCGTCGGGTGCGTTGCTTCTTCTACGGCGACAGCTCGAGGCTAAAGTTCGACGGGACGAACTACATCGCGAAGGAAGGACCGGACGTCGGCGATGTCCTCGAACTCCACGACGGCACGTTGAGCGTCACCCTGTTCGGGCACTACCGCTCAATGTCCGAGGTTTCTCGGGTCAGGTTCGAGAACCTTGGGCCTGGCGCCTCGGTAATCATGAAATGCAACGGCTTCGGGCCGGCCTGAGGCGGCCTCACGAGATCAGCCTGATCCCCGGACCCTGCTTGAGCGGCAGATCGATCCGCTCCTCGCCCACGTGGAAGAACTTGATGCCCATCCGCTCGCCCCGGCGCCAGACGATCTGGCCGACGAACTCGCCGTGCTCGGTGAGCTTCAGCCTGACCGGGAGATTGATCGGCGCCTGGCTGGAGGCGGAGATGTGGGCGCCTTGCGGGCTGATGTCATAAACCCGGCAATCTTCCGTGCCGCCTTCGAAAATCAGGCGGCCGGGCAGGTTCACGGATTTGCGCTCGACCGAACGCCGGTCCCGCGCTTCAGATGGCCTGGCGGTCTGCGTCATGGTCTATTCCCCGGCCCTTAATTGCCGGTTGATCTATTCATGAACGAACCCTAAAGGCCAAAGCTTTCCAGCCCGTTAACGCCCGCGCCCGACCTTGCCACCGAGCTGGCGGAAGCGCTCGACAGGCATCCTTTCGCCGATCCTTCGGACCGGGCGCTCAACTGAAAATGAGCGGCGTCAGTGCCTTAGCCGCGGCGCGCCGTGCCCTCGGCGACGATGGACTGGAAGTCCAGCTCGTCCTCGATCTCGGCGAGCTCGGCGCCGCAGAAGTCGCGCAGCGAGACCACGCCCACGACCCGACCGTTGTCGACTACCGGCAGGTGGCGGAAGCCGCCGTTGCGCATGAGGCGCAGGGCCTCGATCGCGGCAGCCTGACGGCGAATGGTCAGGGGATTGCGGGTCATGACCTCGGAGAGCTGCGTCGTCTCCGGATTGCGGTGCTGGGCCAGCACGCGGCTCAGGGCATCCCGCTCGGTGAAGATGCCTTCGAGTCGGTCCTCCACGCATACCAGGACGGCACCGACGTGCTCCTTGGCCATGAGCAGGCTGGCTTCTCTCACGCTGGCCGACGGCGACAGCTCGACGATCCGCTCGCCGGCGAGCATCTCGGCGATGGTGCGTTTTTTCATGCTTTCGAGTCTGTTTTGGGGTGGGCCAAGCCGCCATTCTAGGCCGGAATCCGCGTAAAGGGAACAAGGCGGAACGAGGTCGCGCTCTAGTCGAGACCTAAAGCCTTGAGTCGCTTGGGATTACTGATTCGAACCCGCCGGACGGCATCGTCCAGAAGGGCCCGATGGACCGCCTCGGCCGCATCGTGGCGCCCGGCGCGCAGCCCGGCGGCAAGACGGGCCCGCAGGTCCTGCGTGCTGGCCCCGGCATCGTCCATCAGGGCGCTCAACTCGGCCCGAGCCTCGTTCTCCGGCTGCTCTCCAGCCGCCAGCTCGCGGCCGACGATTCCCAGGGCGTTGGCAATCATCAGGGCCTCGTAGCGTTTCGCCTCGGGCAACGCCGGCACGAGGCTTTCCAGCAGGCTGTGCCGCGCCTCTGCCAGAAGCGCCTCCGGCTCCGGCCGATCGGTCATGAATTCGCGCTCCAGGTCTCGGGCCCGGTCCGGCGCAAGATCTCCAGCTCGAGCTCGGCCGGCATGAGGCGGCCGGTCAGCGCCAGCTCGAGCGACGTCTCGCCGCCGGAGATCACCCGCTCGCCCTGCTGCAGGGCGATCATGGCCCAGCGCAGATGGGCCATGGTCTCCCAATAGGCGACGGCGGTCCGATCGATGGCGAGACCCGCCACCCGCTCGTAGCCGCGGTAGAAGGGCTCCCGAGCGGCGATACCACCGGCCTCCAGGTCGTCGCGCCCGAAGCGCCAGCATTTGGCGCAGAACCAGCCGATGTCGCCCAAGGGATCGCCCCAGGCACAGAACTCCCAGTCCAGCACGCCGGTCAGGCCGTTCTCGTCGACCATGTAGTTGCCGGTGCGAAAGTCCTGGTGCACGAGCGTGATCCGCTCGGACTTGGGCGCATGCCGCTCGCACCAGCGCAGGCCCCACTCCAGCCCCGGGTGCGGCACCGGCATCTCGTCGAGAAAGCGGCGATAGAGCGCGACCGTCGCCAGAGCGGGCTCGGCCGGCGGCTCGCCGAGGAAATCCAGATCGGCGCGCGGCGGGCGGATACGGTGGGTCTTGGCCAACTCCTCGCCGAGACGCTCGGCGAGCTTCGCCTTGTCACCGCCCGGCCCACCCTCCTTGACGATCCGGTGCCCGGCCGCCGTCCCGCCGATCCGGCGCATGACGTAGAAGGGCTTGCCCAAGACCGCGGGGTCTTCGCACAGCCAGAGCGGCTCCGGCACCAGAACATCGGCCTCGACGGCGGCCTTCAGCAAGGCGAACTCCTGCGGCCGGGTCAGGCTGACCTGGATCGTCGAAGACGAGTCCGTACGCAGCACGAGGTGCTGCAAGCCTGCCTGCGCCCCACCGACGAAGTCGACATCCAGCAGCCAGTTCTCTTGGATCGCCCCGCCGACCAGAGGCCGCGCGACAGCGATCGTCGCGCCCGCTGCGCCGGCGGCCCGTGCCAAGAAGGTCTCGAGCGAGACGCGGTGGCTGGCGAGGCCGTTCTCCGCCCGCTCCTCGCTCAAGGCCAGCCCCAGAACTCGTGGCCTTCCTTCAGGAAGCTGCGGGCCAGCACCATCTTGTGCACCTCGGAGGCGCCGTCGACCAGGCGCGCCTGCCGGGCGTAGCGATACATCCACTCCAGTGGCGTGTCCTTCGAGTAGCCCTTGGCGCCGAGAAGCTGGATCGC
>JAKSDN010000565.1 GCA_022360075.1 Kiloniellales bacterium
ACGAGGGTCGCGCGACCGCTGCGCGCGTAGCGCCAGAGACCGACGCCGATGGCCGCCGCCAGGGCCGCGAGCAGCAGCCACTCGAGCAGCGAGATCTGCCCGAAGGTGCCGAGGAAATGGTACTGCTGCGAACCCGTCCAGAGCTTCTTGAAGTTGCGCAGGCCGACGAAGCGCAGCTCGTAGCCGCCCGGCGCCAGCGCGAACTTGGAAAGCGCCAGGTAGGCCGAGACGATCAAGGGAAAGATCGCGAAGGCGAGCAGGATCAGCACCGTGGGCAGGATCATCAGCTTCGCGGCCTGCTGATCGGCCCATTCCGACAGACCCTGGCCGAGCGGCCGCTCGCCGCTCTCGATCCCCGGGGCAAGGCTCGAATTCATGCTGCTACCTAGGACCAGAGGAGGCGGCCGGCGCGACCCGGACCGAAACCGGCGTCGCGCCGACCGAAACGTCTCGGACTATTCGCCGGCCCCCAGTGTCTTGCGGTAGAAGCCGAGCTGCTCGTCGACGCCGTTGTCCTCGTTCAGCTCGACCCAGCCCTCCTCGATGGCCTCCATCGCCTGCGCCTTGTCGATCTCTCCGGCGAGCAGGCGGGCGATGGCCGTGTCGAGTATGACCTGCTGATAGGCCTGGTTCTTGGGGATGCGCAGATCGAGCACCATGTTCGGGCTGTTGAGGCTGGCCTGGATCGCACCGAGGTAGTCCTTGGTCGCCTTCTCGCTCATGCCGGCCTTGACCCAGTTGTCCATGGTCTCGAACTGGGAGATCCGATAAGGGTTGAAGCCTGTTATCCCGATCGTGACGTCCTCGTTCGACTGCTGCGGCTGCGACATGTAGGAGAAGAAGGCGTAGGCCGCCCGCTTCGTCTTGTCGTCGGCGGCCTTGTTGATCCCCCCGGACCAGCCGCCGAAGGCGGCAAAGGGCGCGCGGTTGACGCCGTTGATCGCATGCGGGCAGGTGTCGGCGTCGCAGTCGACGAGCTTGCCGCTGGCGCGGTCGAGCACCTGCCGCGAGCCGGGCAGCATCACCGCGCCGACCTTGTCGATCACCTTCGAGCTTTCCTTGTCGATGGCCAGCGTGCCGATGTCGCCCCAGTCGAGGGTGAGCGCGCAGCGCCCCGTGGTGAAGAGCGCCCGAGTGTCGCCGACGTCGAGATTGATTTCGTCCGGCGGCGCGTACTTGGTGGTCTCGGTGTAGACGTCGAGTGCCGCAGCGAAGCCCTCGTTGTTGACCAGCGGGCTCATGTCCTCGGTGCTGAAGAAGGCACCTTGGCTGGTGCCCTTCGACTGGATGAAGGCGGCCGCGATCGAGGTGATCATCCAGTAGGACTGCGCGTTGCGCTTCTTGGCGATGCAGGAGCCGTAGTCGGCTTGGCCGTCGCCGTTCATGTCCTGGCCATGCGTCGCCTTGGCGATGGCGACGTAGTCGTCCCAGGTCTCGGGCGCCGAAAGACCCGCCGCCGCGAGCACGTCGCTGCGGTAGTAGACCATCTGGAAGTCGCCATCCAGCGTCAGCAAGTAGGTGCGCCCGTCGAACTGCTGCGAAAACTCGCGAAAGAAGGGCGCGATGTCGTCGGCCTTCAGGGCCGTGTCCTGGGCGACCCAGTCCGAGATGTCCTGGATGTAGCCGGGCCCGACGTAGTCGACCATCCACTGCGGCGCGAAGACGGCGGCGTCGATGGAGTTGGTGCCGGTCGCCCAATCGGTCAGTAGCTTGCTGTAGAGATCCGAGAAGGGCACGGTGATGACGTTGACCTTGGCACCGGTCAGCGCCTCGAAGTCCGGCGCGCGGCGCTGCAACGGCTCGGCGATCTGCGGGCCGGTGAAAGTCATGACGTTGATGGTGACGCCTTCGAACTCGGCAGCGGCGGCAGGACCGGCCGTTGCGCCGAAGGCAATGGTACCGCCAAGGGCCAGCGCCTTGGACCAACGATTAGTCTGCTTCATCGAAGCCTCCCTCGTTCTTGTTGTCTTGGCGGGCTCACCGCGGCTCTCTGTCGGGAGGCCCGCCATTCGCTCGGCTTTTCCGCCGAGGATTTGGATGGGCCTATCTTGACGGACTCACCGCTGACTTGTCACCACCGGGCGATCGTCGCGCGGAGGCAAGGTCCCGCGCGGTGGCCTTGTCCTCTGGCGATCCTTACGCTGGCCGTGCCTTCTCGGCGTCGAGCCGATAGAAAGTCGCGGCGCTCCGGCCCCAGATCGCCGCCGCGCCTTGTTCATCGCCGACGATCTCCTCGGCGGCCTCGCGCCAGCTATCGTAAGTGCCGGCGAGCGTGACCACCGGCCAGTCGCTGCCCCACATCACCCGCTCGGGGCCGAAGCTCTGCAAGACCTGCCCGGCATAGGGTTTGAGGTCGTCGGCCGTCCAGCCGGGCTTGGCCTCGGTCACCAGGCCCGAGAGCTTGCAGTAGGCTGGCGTCTCCCGCGCGATGCGCTCCAGGCCCGCCGCCCAGCTATCGAAGGCGCCGTCGCGAATCTGCGGCTTCATGCAGTGATCGACGACGACGCGCAGATCGGGATAGCGCGCGAAGAGCCGCAGGAAGTTGTCGAGATGCTGCGGGAAACCGAGCGCATCGAAGCTCAGCTCATGCTCGATCATCGCGCGATAGGCCCAGTCCAGGCGCGGCTCGAGCATCCAGTCGGGGGCGGGGATGTCCTGGATCATCGGCCGCAGGCCGCGGAACTTCGGGTGGGCGGCGAAACGCTCCAGGTGGCGCCGATGCGCCGGCTCTTCGAAGTCGATCCAGCCGACCACGCCGGCCACGCAGTCGGCCGCATCGGCGATGCCGAGCATGTAGTCGGTCTCGGCGACGCTGGCAGCGGCCTGGACCAGAATCAGGGATTCGATGCCGTGGCGATTGAGATAAGGGCGCAAATCGCGCGGGTGGAAGTCTCGGTTGATGGCCGCCAGATCGGGTGTGAGCCAGTCGTACTCGCCGCGGCTGAGCGACCAGAAGTGCACATGGGCGTCGATCTGCACGGTTGTTTCTCCGGTGAGGCGGTACACGTGCCAGGACGGCGAGCGGCTTTGGACGAGGGGCTCGGGTAGGAAACCAGACATGCTAGCATGCCGGCTGGCTTTGTCCCCAGGAGAGTTCCTTGAACCTTCGACCCCGCTTCGGTTTGGCCGTCATCCTCTGCATCTCGTCTCTGCTCTGGCTGGCCGCGCCCGCGAGAGCCGCGACCGAGGTCGATCTCGAGCTGGTGCTGGCGGTCGATGCCTCGGGCAGCGTCGACGATGGCGAGTTCGCCTTGCAGCTCGGCGGCATCGCCGCGGCCCTGCGCGATCCGGAAGTCCTGGCTGCGATTCGCTCCGGCCCGACGGGACGGATTGCCGTGACGCTCGCGGTCTGGGCCGAGGCGAACCGGCCCAAGGGCGCCTTGCCGTGGCGAATTGTCTCCGACGCTTCGAGCCTCGCCGCCTTCGCGCGCGAAGTGGAAACCGCCGGCCGCATGATCCCGGCCGGCGGCACCGGCATCGGCAAGGCGATCTGGTTCTCGGTCGGTCTGATCGAGCGCAACGGGATCGAGGCCCCGCGACGCGTGATCGACATCTCGGGTGATGGCCGGGAGACGGCCTTTCGAGAATGGAGCGTCCCGGTCGGTCAGGCTCGGCAGATCGCGCGCTCGCGGGCCGTGACGGTCAATGGCCTGGCGATCCTCAACGAGGAGCCGGACCTGGAGGCCTACTACCGAGCGCAGGTGATCGTCGGGGCCGGCGCGTTTACGCTTGCTGCCCGCACCTACGAGGACTTCGCCGCAGCCATGCGCCGAAAGCTGATCCGCGAGATCGAGTATCAACCGGAGGTCAGCCAAGATCGGCCGACCGCCTCACCTGCCAGGCTTGCCGCCGGTCGCGGCGATGGGCCAGACTAGGAGGATCATCCGATTGATCCGAAGAGAAGGCGTAACGGCATGACGCCGGTTTCCGTTGAAGACTTGGTTGCGCGGATTCCCGACAGGACGTCCCTCGCCCTGCCGCCGGACTATTCCGGTTGCGCCATGGCGGCCGTGCGGGCGTTGATTCGGCGCGGCGTGCGGGATCTGCATCTCATCGGCGTTCCGCAGCTCGGGCTTCAGGCCGACCTCCTGGTCGGTGCCGGCTGCGTCGGCACTCTCGAGTCGGCGGCGGTGACGCTCGGTGAGCAAGGCCTGGCGCCGCGCTTCACCGCGGCGGTCAAGGCCGGGACGATCGCGCTCAAGGACTCGACTTGTCCGGCGATCCATGCCGGCTTGCAGGCGGCCGAGAAGGGTATCCCCTTCATGCCGCTGCGCGGCATCCTCGGCTCGGACCTGCTGACGCATCGCGACGACTGGCACGTGATCGACAATCCCTACGGGTCCGATGACGCAGAGGATCCGATCGTGCTCTTGCCGGCGATCCAGCCCGACGTGGCGCTGTTCCATGCGGCCATGGCGGACCGCCAAGGCAACGTCTGGATCGGCGTGCGCCGCGAGCTGATGCTGATGGCGCATGCGGCCAAGCAGACGCTGGTGACGGTCGAGCGCGTGGTCGAGCACGACCTGCTGGCCGACGACAAGAGCGCCGCCGGCACCATCCCCGCGCTCTACGTGACCGAGATCGCCGAGGCGGCGCGGGGCGCCTGGCCGCTCGGTCTGCGTGGTCACTACGCGGCGGATACGGCGCACTTGGCGCTTTACGTTCGAGAGGCCGCGAGCGAAGAGGGCTTCGCGCGCTATCTCCGAGACCAGATCCTGGCAAAGCAGGCGGCGTGATGGATTGCCGACCGGAGGAGTTGCTGATCGCGGCGATCGCCGCGCGCCTCGACGGCCTGGGCCACGTCGCGGTCGGCGCGGCCTCGCCGATCCCCGGCGCTGCGGCGCTGCTGGCCCGCGCGCGCGGCGGCGGCCAGCCGCGGGTCTCAATCCTGGGCAGCGTGACGCAGAATCCCTTCACCGACGGCGGACGCGAGCTCTTCGACTGTGCGGCCCAGGGCCGGATCGATGCCTTCTTCCTCGGCGGCGTCCAGATCGACGGGGCGGCCAACATCAACCTGGTCGGCGTCGGCGGCTACCCGCGCAGCAAGGCACGCTTTCCCGGCAGCTTCGGCTCGGCCTATCTCTACCACCTGGTTCCGCGGGTGATCCTGTTCCGCGAGGAGCACAGCCCGCGCACCCTGGTGCCGAAAGTGGAGTTCGTTAGCGCTGCGGGTACCTCGCCGCCGAACCACTATCGCCCGGGGGGACCTTACGCCCTGATCACCGGACGCTGCCTCTTCGCCTTCGACCGGACCCGCGGCCGCTTCCGCCTGGAAAGCCTGCACCCGGGCCAGAGCCTGGAAGGGGTCCGCGCCCAGACCGGCTTCGACTTCGACGTGGCGGCCAATCTGCGCGAGACCGAGACGCCGGACCCGGCCACTCTGGCGCTGATCCGCGGCCCGGTGGCCAAGGCCGTCGCCGAGACCTATCCCGCCTTCGCCCAGCAGGTCTTCGGGCAAAGCAAGACCCACGCCGCCTAGGAGAGGCTTCATGACCGAACAGGGGACCGGCGCGCTCGCCGGCATCACCGTCATCGACCTGACCCGCGTGCTCGGCGGGCCCTACTGCACGCAGATCCTGGGCGACAACGGCGCCGACGTGATCAAGATCGAGCCGCCGCAGGGCGACGAAGTGCGCGATTGGGGCCCGCCCTTCGACGAGGACGACGCCTCCTACTTCATCGGCGTGAACCGCAACAAGCGGGCCCTGGCCCTCGACCTATCGCGGCCGGAGGGGCGGGAGGTGCTGCTGCGCCTTTTGGAGCGGGCCGACGTGCTCATCGAGAACTATAAGCCGGGCGCCATGGAAAAGTGGGGGCTCGGCTACGAGGCCGTGCTCAAGGCACGCTTTCCGCGGCTGGTGCACTGTCGGATCAGCGGCTTCGGCGCGACGGGGCCGCTCGGCGGCCTGCCGGGCTACGATGCGGCCGTTCAGGCCATGACCGGCATGTTCAGCGTCAACGGCACCGAGGATTCCGGCGCGACGCGCATCGGCATCCCCCTGGTCGACCTCGGCACCGGGCTCTACGCGGCGATCGGCATCCTCATGGCCCTGATGGAGCGCACGCACTCCGGCGAGGGTCAGTACCTGGACATGACGCTCTACGACTCGGGCGTCGCGCTCATGCATCCGCACATCCCGAACTTCCTGGTCGGCGGCAAGCTGCCGGGGCTGACCGGCAACGCCCATCCGAACATCTCCCCTTACGACAAGTTCCCGACCCGCACGGTCGAGATCTTCTTGGCCGTCGGCAACGACCGCGCCTTCTCCCGGCTGTGCGGCGAGCTCGGGCGACCGGAGCTGGCCGAGGAGCCGCGCTTCCGCCACAACAAGGACCGCATCGGCAACAGGGCGGCGCTGACCGAGATCCTCGCCGAGCTGCTGGCCGAGCACGACGGCGAGGCGCTCTGCGCCCGCCTGCTGGAGATCGGCGTGCCGGCCGGCGCGGTCCAGAACACCGAGCAGGTGCTCGCGCATCCGCACACGGGGCACCGCGGCATGGTCGCCGAGCACGACGGCTATCGCGGCTGGGGCAATCCCATCAAGCTGTCGCGCACGCCCGGCCAAGTCCGCCGCCGCCCGCCGCGCTTCGCCCAGCACGGGCGCGAGGTCTTGGCGGAGTTCGGTTTCTCGGGAGAGGAGATCGAAGCGCTGGCGGGCGAAGGCGTGCTGGTGGAGACGCGGCGGCGGTGAATTTTCCCCGCTGTCATCCTCGGACAAGCGTCACAAAGTGACGCGCCGATCCGAGGATCCAAGGAAGGGCCCGAGCGCGATATCGAAATGGATCCTCGGGTCTTCGCCCGAGGATGACAGATGGGGGAGGCGAGTGCCGTTGCCGCACCGGCCGATGCCGGCTCGCAATGACGGCGGCGTGCGTCTCACGCCTCGAGATGCGCCTGCAGGCGGTCGAGCGCTTCGGCCCATCGCGCTTTCCAGGTCTCGGCGTCGTCGCCATCGGGGATCCTGAGGTGTCGCACCACGACGCGGCACTTGCCGGTCGCGGTCTCGGCGAAGCTCACCTCGACCCTGCTGTCGTCGTCACCGCATGTGAATCGGATGACCTTGCCATCGCGACGCGAGCCTTCCGCGAGCGGGGCCGGACCGAGCCAGCTCTCGCGCTCGACCGGGTCGGCCCAGGCTTGGAAGACGCGGTCGAGGGCGACGGCGAGGCTGCGTGAGCGGCTGACCTGGTAGCCATCAGGCATCTCGTGCCGGACGCGCAGACCGCGGGCGCGCTCGTAGGTGCCGGCGACGGTCTGCTGCCACCAGCCCGAAAGCTCGGTCTCGGCCCGAAGAACGGCGACGATTTCCTTGTGGGTCATGGACCGAGCACCGGCGCGGTCGAGCAGAGCCAGCCAGTGGTCCCAGCCTTGGCCGGTCTTGGCAGACACTGAGGTGTCGGAGACCTGAAAGACGACGGGGTCGCGATCGGGCTTGGCGTTCGCCATGGCGGGTCTCAAGGCCGGCCCGTCTCGCGCGGCAAGTCCGAGCCCGGTGGCGGCTGGCCGACGACGGAGAGATAACGCGCCTCGCTTTCCTTCAGGTTGCCCGCAAAGCGGACGCGGGTCGCGCGCGCCAAGGCGAGGCGCGACTCCACCTGAGCGATATCGGTCTTCGTTGCCAAGCCTTGGCGGTGGCGTTCGCGCACCTCCTCGAGGAACGCTTCCAGCCAGCGCTCGTGCTCGACGGCAAGGCGCAGGAGGGCGACGTCGCGGCCGACCCCGATCGAGGCGGTCGAAGCCTCGAGGGCAACGGACTCGGCCGCATCGCGCAACTCGGCCGCAGCAACGCCACGCTCGGCCT
>JAKSDN010000165.1 GCA_022360075.1 Kiloniellales bacterium
CCGGCCAAGACCGGCACCGGCGAAAGCGACCTTCAGGCGCGCTACATCCGCTTCGACAACTACACCTTCCTGAAGGAAGCCGAGAAGCGCACGCCGATCGACGTCTCGCTCTGGCAGACGGCCGAGGGCGCCCGCCTCACGCTCTATCCGAACCTGAACGTCGTCGACCCGGTCTATCAGTCTCTGTTCCGCGACGTGCGGTTTCGACGCGCGCTGTCGCTCGCGATCAACCGCCACGAGATCAACCAGGTCGTCTTTTACGGGCTCGGGCTGGAGGGCAACAACACGGTCTTGCCGGAAAGCCCGCTCTTCAAGCCCGAGTACCGCACGCAGTGGGCGACGTTCGATCTCGACGAGGCCAATCGGCTGCTCGACGAGATCGGCCTGACCGAGCGCGACGACCGGGGCATCCGGTTCATGCCCGACGGCCGGCCCTTGCAGATCATCGTCGAGACGACGGGCGAGAGCACCGAGGAGTCCGACGTCCTCGAGCTGATCACCGATTCCTGGGCCCAAGCGGGCATCGCGCTCTACTCGAAGCCCTCGCAGCGCGAGGTCTTTCGCAACCGGGTCTTTTCCGGTCAGGCGCAGATGGGCATCGGCAAGGGCTTGGAGAACGGACTGGCGAACGCCGCCATGACGCCGATCGCCTTGGCACCGGCCAGCCAGAACAATCTGCAGTGGCCGCGCTGGGGGCAGTACGTCGAGACCAGGGGGCAGGCGGGCGAGCCGCCGGCCATGGCCGTCGCCAAGGAGCTCATGGCGCTCTACAAGCGCTGGCGCGATACGCCGGAGCGAGAGGCCCGGCGCGAGATCTGGCACCGCATGCTGGCGCTGCATGCCGAGCACGTGCTGACCATCGGCCTGATCGCCGGCATCCCGCAGCCGATCGTGGCCAGCCGCCGCCTGCGCAACATCCCGGAGAAGGGGCTCTACAACTGGGACCCCGGCGCCTTCTTCGGCATCTATCGCCCCGACAGCTTCTGGCTTGCCCCCGCGGCATCCGACTGAGCGCAAGCCGAAGACCGCGATCGCCGCATGGCCTCGACCGATCCCGCGTTCCTGCCGCGCCGCATGACCTCGCCGCGCGAGGTCGCGCGCCTGGCCGAGGGGCTCGCGGCGCTGGTGGAACAGACCGTTCGCGGTCCGCTCTCCTTCCTGTCGGCCGAGGGCGACGGCGACTTGGCGGCGCGGGCCAGGGACGCCGTCACCGCGTTTCCGGCGCTCTACGAGCGGCGGCCGGTCCTCGACAACAAGGGCGGCAGCGGCTTCAACGACAGCCTGTGGCTCTACAGCCTGGCCTGCATGCTCGCCCCGGAGCGCATCGTCGAGCTGGGCAGCTTCAAGGGCCATTCGGCCTGGCTGTTCCGGCAAGCCTGTCCCGACGCCGCGATCGACAGCTTCGACGTCGACACGGAGCAGCGCGTCCACGACGCCGCTGGCGTTCGCTTCCATCGCGGCGACTGGTCGGAATCCGAGATCGCGGTAAAACCGTCCGAACGCGCTTTGCTGTTCCTGGACGATCACATCAGCCACGCGCGCCGGCTGCGCGAAGCCCATGCGCGCGGCTTCCGGGTCCTGCTTCTGGACGATAACTTCCCGGCCGATCAGCTCTACGCAACGGGCGGTCCGCCGGTGCCGACCCTGGCGATGATTCTCGACGCCTCGCTCACGGCGCCGGGCGAGATCGCCTGGACCCGCAACGGCAAGGCCTATCGCTGCCGGGTCGATCCCGGCGAGCTGGCCGCGGCCCGAAACCTGATCGCCCAGGCCGTCGAGCTGCCCGAGCTCGCCCCCCTGACCCGTTACCCCCTGGGCTCGCGCCTGACGCTGACCAAGCTAGTGGATTGATGGGGCGCTTTTCGCTATCAATGGGCTGGGAACGATGAGGGCCCACCGGATCAGCGCCTCGGACCGGGAATCGAGACTGCACGAGAATCGCCTCAGGCGACGCAAGCGACAGGGAAGCACGACGCAAATCTGCAGCTGAACGCGAGGCGAGAACCGGGTAGATGCTGGCCTACACGATCCGTCGCATCCTGATCATGGTGCCGACGCTGCTTGCGATCAGCGCCATCGTCTTCACCATCATCCAGTTGCCGCCGGGCGACTATCTCGAGACCTACATCGCCGAGCTGCAAAGCCAAGGCGAGGCGGTCGATCCCCAGAAGATCGAGGCCCTGCGGGCGCAGTACGGCCTCGACCGGCCGATCTACGAGCAGTACCTGGTCTGGGTCTGGGGCCTGATCCAGGGCGACATGGGCTACTCCTTCGAGTATCAGCTCCCGGTCAACGATGTGGTCGGAGACCGGCTGTTGCTGAGCTTCGTGGTCTCCTTCGTCACGATCCTCTTCACCTACGCGGTGTCCTTTCCGATCGGGGTCTACTCGGCGGTGCGGCAGTACAGCGTCGGCGACTACACCTTCACCTTTCTCGGCTTCCTCGGCCTGGCGACGCCCAACTTCCTGCTCGCCCTCGTCTTGCTGTTCCTGGCCAACAAGTATTTCGGCACCTCGATCGGCGGCCTGATGGCGGAGGAGTACATCGACCAGCCCTGGACCTGGGCCAAGGTCGGCTCGGTGCTCGAGCACCTCATCGTGCCGGTGATCGTGATCGGGACTTCGGGGACGGCCGGCATGATCCGGCGGCTGCGCGCGAACCTGCTGGACGAGCTGCAACGGCAATACGTGATCACCGGCCGCGCCAAGGGACTCTCGCCCGTCCGGCTGCTGGTCAAATACCCTCTGCGCATGGCGCTGAACCCCTTCATCGCCGACATCGGCAGCCTGCTGCCGCAGGTCATCTCGAGCGCGGCCATCGTCTCCATCGTGCTGAGCCTGCCGACCACCGGACCGATGCTGATCGATGCCTTGCGCAGTCAGGACATGTACCTCGCCGGCTCGTTCCTGATGTTCCTGGCGCTCCTGACCGTGATCGGGGTCTTTCTCTCGGACCTGGCGCTTGCCGTGCTCGATCCGCGCATCCGCCTGGAAGGGCAGGCGACCAAATGACCGAGCGCGGACCCGAAAGGCCGACGGCGGACCGCCGGGTGAAGAGCCCGAGCGACGGCCAGGCGGCGGCCGGCGCCCAGACCGTCGAGCACTACGTCAACGACGCGCCCTTCGACCCCTACCGGGTCGAGCAGATGACGCCGGAGATGGAGCGCTACTACATGGCGCCCCAATGGCAGCTCATCTGGTGGAAGTTCCGCCGCCACAAGCTCGCCGTCGTCTCGGGCCTGATCTTGCTGGTGCTGTATCTCTCGATCTTCATCAGCGAGATCCTCGCGCCCTACAACCTGCACAGCCGCCACACGAGCTTCATCTACGCGCCGCCCCAATCGGTGCATCTCTTCCACGAGGGCCAATTCGTCGGACCCTTCGTCTACGGCTACAAATACAGCCTCGACATGGTAACGCTGAAGCGCCAGTACACGCCGGACCCGAGCAAGGTGCAGCCCATCCGCTTCTTCTGCCTGGGCGACGAATACGAGTGGTGGGGCCTGATCCCGGGCCGCTTCCACCTGGTCTGCCCGGCCGAGGGCGGCACGCTGTTTCTGCTGGGGACCGACCGCCTGGGCCGCGACTTGCTGAGCCGCGTCATCGCGGGCGCGCGAATCTCCCTGACCATCGGCCTGATCGGCATCACGATCAGCTTCATGCTCGGCATCATCATCGGCGGTCTCGCCGGTTACTACGGCGGCTGGGTCGACAACATCATCCAGCGCCTGATCGAGGTGGTGCGGAGCTTTCCCGAGATCCCCCTGTGGCTGTCGCTCTCGGCGATCCTGCCGGTCACCTGGAGTCCGCTGCTGGTCTACTTCGGCATCACCATCATTCTCGGCCTGCTCGACTGGCCGGGCCTGGCCCGGGCCGTGCGCTCGAAGCTGTTGTCGTTGCGCGAGGAGGACTTCACGACCGCCGCCCAGCTCATGGGCGCCTCGCCGCGGCGGATCATCTCGCGCCACCTCCTGCCCAGCTTCTCCAGCCACTTGATCGCCTCGGCCACGCTATCGGTGCCGAGCATGATCCTGGGCGAGACGGCGCTTTCCTTCCTCGGGCTCGGGCTGCGGCCGCCGATTACCTCTTGGGGCGTCCTCCTGGCCGAGGCGCAGACCGCCAACGTCGTCGAGCTCTATCCCTGGCTGATGATCCCGGTGATCCCGGTCATCGTCGTGGTGCTGGCCTTCAACTTCCTCGGCGACGGCCTGCGCGACGCCGCCGATCCCTACAAGTAGGGCGAGCCGCCAATGCATCTTCCATTGAGCAATTAGTCCTCTAGCTCTGATGCCGTGGCGGCGCTCTCAAAGCTTGTGAGTGTGATTTTTTCGCACGGCACTGCAGAAGCATCGTGCGTGCTTCGAGACGCGTCCTGACGGACGCTCCTCAGCATGAGGTCAATCTTGGGAGGGATGAAGAAGAGACCTCATCCTGAGAGCTTGTGAATTTATTGGCTCGAGCTTTCGGACGGTGCTGCATGATCATCCCCAAGCGCTTCGCGCGGTTCGTACCGAACCCTTCGAGACGCGCCCTGGAGGGCGCTCCTCAGGATGAGGTAAGTCTTTGGTGGCATAAAGAAATGTCCTCATCCTGAGGAGCCCGCCTTGGCGGGCGTCTCGAAGGACGCAGGATTGCATTCCAGCCACACGTCAATTTTTTCACAAGCTCTGAGGAGCC
>JAKSDN010001332.1 GCA_022360075.1 Kiloniellales bacterium
GATGATCCTCGCCACCGGCGCCGTGCACTCGCACCTGGTGCAGCAGATGCTGCGCACCTTCACCTCGATCAACGTGCGTGCGGCCGAATGCCTGGACGTGCACTTCTTCGCCGTTCTGATCGGCGTCGGCGCGACCACGGTGAACGCCTACTTGGCGCAGGAGTCGATCGCCGACCGCCAGCGCCGCGGCCTGTTCGGCTCGATGCCGCTGGAAGAGGCGGTCAGGCGCTACAAGCAGGCGGTCGACGACGGCCTGCTCAAGGTCATGTCGAAGATGGGCATCGGCGTGCTCTCGTCCTACCGCGGCGGCTACAATTTCGAATCGGTCGGCCTGTCACGGACCCTGGTGGACGAGTATTTCCCCGGCATGCCGAGCCGAATCTCCGGCATCGGTCTAACCGGCATCAAGCAGAAGCTGCTCGAGCTGCACCGGCGGGCCTGGAACGAGGACATCGTGGCGTTGCCGATCGGCGGCTTTTATCGCTATCGCCGCGGCGGCGAGCGCCATGCCTGGCAGGCGGCGCTGATCCATCGCCTGCAAAACGCGGTCGCGACGGACTCCTATTCCACCTTCAAGAAGTTCAGCGAGGCGGTGCGCGAGCAGCCGCCGCTCGCGCTGCGCGACCTGCTCGACTTCAAGACCGATAACTTGTCGCCCGTGCCGCTCGAAGAGGTCGAGTCGATCACCGCGATCCGCAAGCGCTTCGTGACGCCCGGCATGTCCCTGGGCGCGCTCAGCGCCGAGGCCCACGGCACGCTCAACATCGCGATGAACCGGATCGGTGCCAAGTCGGACTCCGGCGAGGGCGGCGAGGATCCGAAACGCTATACGCCGGCCGCCAACGGCGACAACGAGAATTCCGCGATCAAGCAGGTCGCCTCCGGGCGCTTCGGCGTGACGGCCGAGTACCTCAACAAATGCCGCGAGATCGAGATCAAGGTGGCCCAAGGCGCCAAGCCTGGCGAGGGCGGGCAGCTCCCCGGCTTCAAGGTGACCGAGATGATCGCCAAGCTGCGGCACTCGACGCCGGGCGTCATGCTGATCTCGCCGCCGCCGCACCACGACATCTACTCGATCGAGGACCTGGCCCAGCTCATCTACGACCTCAAGCAGATCAACCCCAAGGCCAAGGTCTGCGTGAAGCTGGTCGCGAGCTCCGGTATCGGCACGATCGCCGCCGGAGTCGCCAAGGCCAAGACCGACGTGATCCTGATCTCCGGCAACAACGGCGGCACCGGCGCCTCGCCCCAGACCTCGATCAAGTACGCCGGCATCCCCTGGGAGATGGGCCTGTCGGAGGTGCATCAGGTGCTGACCTTGAACCGCCTGCGCAAGAACGTGCGCCTGCGCACCGACGGCGGCGTCAAGACCGGACGCGACGTGGTGATCGCCGCCATCCTGGGCGCCGAGGAGTTCGGCATCGGCACGGCCAGCCTGATCGCCATGGGCTGCATCATGGTCCGGCAGTGCCATTCCAACACCTGCCCGGTCGGCGTCTGCACCCAGGACGAGTCGCTGCGCGAGAAGTTCACCGGCAACCCGGAGAAGGTGGTCAACCTCTTCTCCTTCATCGCCGAGGAGGTGCGCGAGATTTTGGCTTCGCTCGGCGCGCGCTCGCTCAACGAGGTGATCGGCCGCACCGATCTGCTGGCCCAGGTCAGCCGCGGCGCCGCGCATCTCGACGACCTCGACCTCAACCCGATCCTGGCCCAGGCCGATCCGGGCGACGAGCCGGTGTTCTGCACCCTCGAGGGCCGCAACGAGGTGCCCGAGACGCTCGACGCCCAGATGATCGAGGACTGCCGGCTGCTCTTCGAGGACGGCGAGAAGGTCCAGCTGCAGTACACCATCCGCAACACCCAGCGGGCCATCGGCACCAAGCTCTCCTCGAAGATCGTCCGCCGCTTCGGCATGGAGGGGCTCAAGCCCGGCCACGTCACCGTGCGCCTGCGCGGCTCGGCCGGCCAGTCGCTCGGCGCCTTCGCGGTCCAAGGCCTCAAGATTGAGGTCTTCGGCGACGCCAACGACTATGTCGGCAAGGGGCTCTCCGGCGGCAGCATCGTTGTCCGGCCGATGACCGCCAGCCCCTTGATCGGCCACCAGAACACCATCATCGGCAACACCGTGCTCTACGGCGCGACGGGCGGCGAGCTCTACGCGGCCGGCCAGGCCGGCGAGCGCTTCTGCGTGCGCAACTCCGGCGC
>JAKSDN010000863.1 GCA_022360075.1 Kiloniellales bacterium
CCGCCATTTTCGCGTGACTTCTCACGCCACTCCTTGGTGATCTGCTGCTTTTTCTTCTTCAGCTTATCCGCGGAGTCACGCAGCGAAGCGGCCTTCTCGAAGTCTTGATTCGCGACGGCTTCTTCCTTCTCTTTGTTGAGCTGCTCGACTTCGTCGTCGATTTCTTTGAGGTTGGGCGGCTTACTCATCGTCTTCAGTCGCACGCGAGCGCCGGCTTCGTCGATCACATCGATCGCCTTGTCGGGCAGCTTGCGGTCGTTGATGTAGCGCGCCGCCAGCTCGACCGCCGTGCGCAGGGCCTCTGCGGTGTAGCGCACCTTGTGGTGCTCTTCGTAGTAGGGCTTGAGGCCGCGCAGGATCTTGACCGCTTCCTCGACCGTCGGCTCGTTGATGTCGATCTTCTGGAAGCGCCGGACCAGAGCGCGGTCCTTCTCGAAGTAATTGCGATATTCCTTGTAGGTGGTCGAGCCGATGCAGCGCAGGCTGCCGCTCTGCAGGGCCGGCTTGAGCAGGTTCGAGGCGTCCATGGCGCCGCCCGAGGTGGCGCCGGCGCCGATCACGGTATGGATCTCGTCGATGAAGAGAATGCCGTGGTCCTGGGCCTCGAGCTCGGAGACGACGGCCTTCAGGCGCTCCTCGAAGTCGCCGCGGTAACGCGTGCCGGCCAGCAAGGCGCCCATGTCGAGGGCGTAGACCACCGATTCCGAGAGCACCTCGGGCACCTCGCCGGCGACGATCTGGCGCGCCAGGCCTTCGGCGAGCGCCGTTTTGCCCACGCCGGCGTCGCCGACGAACAGCGGGTTGTTCTTGGTCCGCCGGCAGAGCACCTGGATGGTGCGCTCGATCTCCGCCTGGCGGCCGATCAGCGGATCGATCTTGCCGTCGAGCGCCTTCTGATTGAGGTTGACGCAATAGGCATCCAGCGCCTCATGGCCCTTGCGTACGACCTTTTCCGAGGACACGTCTTCGTCGGCGCCGTGGACGGTGCGCTCGGCCTGCTCGCCCTGGACCTTGGCGATGCCGTGGCTGATGTAGTTGACCGCGTCGAGCCGGCTCATCTCCTGCGACTGCAGGAAGTAGACGGCATTGCTCTCGCGCTCGGAGAACATGGCGACGAGAACGTTCGCGCCCGTCACCTCTTCGCGCCCCGAGGACTGCACGTGAATGGCGGCGCGCTGCAAGACCCGCTGGAAGCCCGCAGTCGGCTTGGCGTCGCCGACCTGGGCCGTGATCAGGTTGCCCAGCTCGTTGTCGATATACTCGACGACCTCCTCGCGAAGCCGCTCCAGCTCGACACCGCAGGCCCTGAGCACCGCGACCGCATCGCTGTCCTCGGTCAGGGCCAGAAGCAGATGTTCGAGGGTCGCGTACTCGTGCCGGCGCTCGTTGGCGAGCGCGAGGGCGCGATGCAGGGTCTGTTCGAGGTTGGCCGAAAGCATCCTCGGGTCATTCCTTTTCCAGAGTGCACTGCAAGGGGTGCTGGTGCTGGCGCGCGTAGTCGACCACCTGGGTCACCTTGGTCTCGGCCACCTCATAGGTGTAGACGCCGCAGATACCGACGCCGCGTCGATGGACATGGAGCATAATCTGCGTCGCCTCTTCTCGTCGCTTGTTAAAGAAGCGTTCCAGGACGTGAACGACGAACTCCATCGGCGTGTAGTCGTCGTTCAGCATCAAGACCTTGTACATCGAGGGCTTCTTCGTCTTGGGTCTGCTCTCGACGACGACACCCGTCGATGGGCCCTGGTCTCCGTTTCGATCTTGGCCTGCCATCGTGGACGGACTATCGCAATTCTGCCTTACAGGAATGCAAACGAACTATGACGCCTTGCAGGGATGATATTGGAACTTCTACACAGCGGAAAAGGGCCTAGAGGGCGGAATTCTGCCTGCAACGCAAAAAGGGGCCCGACGTTGCCGTCGGACCCCTTCTTTTGGCTCTGAGCCTGGTGCGCGGGACGCCTCAGGCGGCCAGCGGCTTCATCATCTTCTCGACGGTCACGTTGACCCGGCTCTGGATCGGCTCGATCGCGTCCTTGGCCAGCTTGACCGACATCTCGCTGAGCTTGGCCGACTCGGCCATGGCCTTGTCGAAGCTCTCGCGGGTGTACTGCGTCTGGAGGTCGATGACCTCGCGGATGTTCTTGGCGCCGAAGATCGCCTGCGTGGCGGCGACATTGGCCTCGATGGAGATCTGGGTGAAGGCCATCAGCTCCTTGCCGATCGCCTCGTAGCCCTTGGCAACGATGTTGCCGGACTGCACGACGGCGTCCATCGTCTCCTTGTTGAGGGCCGTCATGTCGTCGTAGCCCTGGAACGCGGCGGCCGAGGCCTTCTCGACCTGCTCCTGGGTCATGGCCAGAACCTTCTCGTAGTTCTTGGTGGCGGCTTCGGTGCCGGCCTTCATGGCCTTCTCCACGGTCTCCTTACCCGCCGCGACGGCGGCCTCGACGGGCTTCAGCGCGTCGTTGGCCGCGGTGGTGGTCTTTTTGGTAGCCATTGCTTCTTCAACTCCTCGTCAAACGGGAGCCTGAAACCAGCGCTCCCGTGCCCGACAGTATTCTAGGGATCACATGGGGCGATTTGCTGCACTGCAACATTGACAGATATAGCCCCTCTGAAAACCACGTCAAGCGATTTTTGTGCGACGCAGCATCGCAAATGCGAAAAATCCTGTACCCGCCGTCCGAGCGCCCTTAGGGCTTCATTAACTGTCATCGCCCATTGCTTGCGGCCAAGCCGGCCGCCGTGCCAGAGTCCCGGCCACGGTGGCCGATTCGGCTCCGGGGGGAGTCCCAGAGGAACCAATGACATACTGCTTGGGGATCAAGGTTCGCGAAGGACTCGTTTGCCTGTCGGACGGCCGTATCACCAGCGGCACCCAGGTCACGAACGCCCACAAGATCTCCCTGCACGGCCCCTCGGGCGCGCAGCTTTGCATCATGACCTCCGGTCTACGCTCATTGCGGGATAAGACGCTCGCCTACTTCGACCGTGCCTTTCGCGAAGAGCGGCCTTTGGGCCACAAGACGATGCTCGAGGCGGTCGAGGACTACTGCCGCTACCTGCGCCAGGTCGCCGAGGAGGACCGTGCCGCACTGCAAGATTCCCGTCTCGATTTCAACCTGCACTCCATCGTCTCGGGGCAGATGAGCGAGGATCCGGAGCCGGGCTTGTTCTTGATCTATCCCGAGGGCAATTGGATCGAGGTCGGCGAGCGCACGCCCTACCTCTCGATCGGCGCCACCGCCTACGGCAAGCCGATCCTGGACCGGGCCCTGAGCTACGACACCTCCATGCGCACCGCTCTGAAGCTGGCCTACCTCTCCTTCGATTCGACCCGTACCAGCTCGGCGGACGTCGGTTTTCCGCTCGACCTGATGACCTATGCCATGGCCGATCGCTGCTGGCGCCAGACCCAGTACGAGCAGGACGAGCTGCGCGAGCAGCGGATCTGGTGGAACGAGAACATAACGAAACTGGCGACCGAGATGCCCGATGGGCCCTGGACCGACTCGGTCTTGCCGGACTCGCCGGCCGCGCATCTCTCGATCGTGCGCGATAGCTGACCGCGCGGCCTGGCTCCTAGCCTCCGCTGTAGCCGACCAGCCCGTTCTCGCCAATTTCGAGCTCGAAATAGGAGCGGCTCGCCCGGTTGGCGACCCGCGGCGGGGCGCGCGAGAGGTTGCGCTCGCCCAGATCGGGCTCGCGCGGCGGATTGACGGCGATCTCGGTGCCGTCATACAGGAGCAGGAGCGCGGGGATCGGGTTCGCCTCGAAGCGGGCCGAGGGGTAATCCCAGGCATCGAAATAGAAGCGGCCGCCGCGACAGCCCATGCCGACCCAGTAGAAGCCGTTGGACGGCAGCCTGAGGCCAGCCGGCGGGCTGCCGAGGAACCCGCTCCTCGTCAGAGCTTGCTCGAAGCGGGCCCAATCGCGCGGCGAAAAGCGGTCTTCGGCCTCGCGCCAGCGCCAGGAGGCGATCGGATCCCCCAGGCTCAGCGTGATGTTGGAGGCGGCGATCCCCGAGCCGACCTGGACCCTGGCCTGGATCGCGGCTCCGCCCCGGCCGTCCGGGGCGATCTCGTAGGTCCTGACCTGTTCCAGATAGTGCCCGTTGTAGACGAAACGATAGCGCTCCGGCGCGCCCGGAACGCAGGCCTGGCGCAGGTCGTCGCCATTGACGTAATTGAACCACGTGAGCTTCTGGACGCCCGGCACATCCATCAGCTCCGGGTAGGCCGTGCAGGCCGTGAGGCCGCTCAACAGCACCGCGGCAAGGGTGCCGAGGCCGCGGCGCCGGAACTGGATTCGCGCTGTCGGAGTCGCATAGGCCATGGGTTCGGCTCCCAATCGATCTCTCTAACACATTTGTTTCATTAACTTGTTCGCAAGCTTTGCGCCATTAACCTAGACAGGATTCAGACGATTCCCTAGAATCGAAGCGATTCCAGGGGGCTAGACGAGGCCTTTGGGGGAGAGTCTTGAGCCGAGTCTTTTCGAGCGCTGTCAGAGCGGTCCAACGCCTGGCTAGAGGAACCGCCGCGGCAGCGTTGCTCGCGGTGCTGGTCGCCCTGTTGCCCGCCGACGCGGAGGCACGCCGTTACGCCTCGATCGTGATCGACGCCGGAACCGGCGAGGTGCTGCATGCGCGCCACCCCCACCGCAAAGCCTTTCCGGCCTCGCTCACCAAGATGATGACGCTCTACATGACGTTCGAGGCCTTGCAGAGCGGCCGTCTCAAGCCCAACCAGAAGCTCAAGGTCTCCAAGCGCGCCGCGAAGATGCCGCCGTCGAAGCTGCGCCTGAAGGCGGGCCAGACGATTGCGGTCGAGGACGCGATCCTCGCCCTGGTCACCAAGTCGGCGAACGATGTGGCCGTCGTGATCGCCGAGGCGCTCGGCGGCTCCGAGGTCAAGTTCGCCAAGATGATGACGAAGAAGGCGCGCGAGCTCGGCATGTCCCGGACCGTGTTCCGCAACGCCTCGGGCCTGCCGAATTCGAAGCAACTCAGCACCGCCAGCGACATGGCCACGCTCGCGCTCGCCCTGCTGCGGCATTTCCCGGCGCAGTACGCCTATTTCTCGACCCGGAAGTTCACCTACGGCGGCCGGAAGTACAACAACCACAACAAGCTGCTGAAGAACTTCAAGGGCACCGACGGCATCAAGACCGGCTACACCCATGCCTCGGGCTACAACCTCGTTGCCTCGGCAGTGCGCGGCAATCGCCGGCTGATCGGCGTGGTCTTCGGCGGCAGGACCGGTGGCTCGCGCGACCGCCACATGCGCAAGCTGCTGAGCAAGGGTTTTGCGAAGGTGGCCAAGACCCGCGTCCCGCCGCTGTCGCACCCGCCGCGGCGCAAGCCGATCTCGATCCAGACCCTGGTGCCCATCGCCAGCAGCACGAGCGCGCCGCGCGGCAACCAGAAGGCGGCCTTGCCAAGCGTCAAGTCGGACGCGCCTGAAAGCTCGGCCGGCGGGGCGAGAGCAGCGCCGGCGCCGCGCCAGAAGCCTGCGCTCACGACGACACCGCCGGCCCCGGCCGCGAAACCCATGCGGCTGGAGACCTTGCTTGAGCAAGGCTCGAGAAGCGGTATCGAAAGCAAGGCGCCCGATGCTGCCGGATTCAAGGCGGTGACCGGACCGCGATTGCCGATCGCCAGCCCAGCCCGACATTGGGGCATCCAAGTCGGCGCCTACCGCCAATTCACCGCCGCCCATCTGGCCGCGCACGAGGCCACCCGCAAGGCCCCACAGTACCTGCACAGCAGCCAGGTCACGATCAGGCCGGTCAAGGGCGTCCAGGGCAGCGTCTTCCGGGCGCGGCTTCTCGGCATGACCGAGCAGAACGCCCATCTCGCCTGCGACACGCTGAAGCAGCAGCAGATTTCCTGCCACGTCGTGCCGCCGAATCGGAGTTGAGCCGGACCGTCAGAAGTCCGGGACCGGCAGCCCGCTCGCCTCGAGCTTCCCCGTCAAGGCGGCCTTGAGCCGCGCCAAGCCGGCGTCGTCGCCGGCCTCGCAACGCGCCACCAGAACGTCCTGCGTGTTCGAAGCGCGCAGCAGCCACCAGCCATCTTCGGTGCGCACCCGAACGCCGTCGATGTCGATCATCTCCGCCCCCTCGGCGCGCAGCGCCTCGCGCACCTGATCGATCACCGGTCCCTTCTGCGTCTCGGGACAGGGAAAGCGGATCTCGGGCGTGTTGACCACCGGCGGAAGCGAGTCCCGAAAGTCGGCCAGGCTCTCATTGCTGCGGGCGATGACGTCGAGCAAGCGTACCGCAGCATAGAGGGCATCGTCGTAGCCGTAGTAGCGGTCGGCGAAGAACAGATGGGCGCTCATCTCCCCGGCGAAGATGGCTTTTTCCTCGACCATCTTCGATTTGATCAGCGAATGGCCGGTCTTCCACATGATCGGGCGCCCGCCGGCCCGCTCGATCTCGTCGAACAGCACCTGGCTCGCCTTCACATCGGCGATGATCGTGGCGCCCGGCTTCTCACCCAGCATGTCGCGGGCGAGGAGCAGCATGATCTGGTCGCCCCAGAGGATTCGGCCCTGACCATCCACCGCGCCGATCCGATCGCCGTCGCCGTCGAAGGCGATCCCGAGATCGCAGCCCTCGGCCCGGACCTTGTCCTGAAGCTGGACCAGGTTCGCCGGCACCGTGGGGTCCGGATGATGCGCGGGAAAGGTGCCGTCGATCGCCTCGTTGAGCAGAGAGTGCTCGCCGGGAAGCCGGGCGGTGAGCGCCGTCATGACCTCGCCAGCAGCTCCGTTGCCGGAGTCCCAGGCAACCCTGAGGCCATCCTTGGCGCGGTAGTCCTGCTGCAAGCGATCGACATAGGCATCGAAGACGCTTTGCTCTTCTTCGCTTCCATCACCGCTCTCGAAGTCGCCGGCGGCGGCGATCCGGCCGAGCTCCTGGATGTCCGCTCCGAAGAAAGCCGCTTTCTGAAGCGTCATCTTGAAGCCGTTGTAGTTCGGCGGGTTGTGAGAGCCCGTGACCATAACGCCGCCATCGACGGGCAGCTCGCAGGTCGCGAAATAGAGCATCGGCGTGGGCCCGCGACCGACGCTCACGACGTCGACGCCGCTGGCCCTGAGGCCGGCGCTCAGGGCCGAGGCCATGCCGGGCGAGGAGATCCGGCCGTCATAGCCGACGGCGATACGGCCGGCGCTGCGGCGTCGCGCGAACGTGCCGAAAGCGCGGCCCAGGGCTCGGGCGTCGTCTTCCGACAAGGTCTCGCCGACGGTGCCGCGAACGTCGTATTCGCGCAGGATCGTCGGATCGAAGCGGTGGGCGGCGCTCATCCCCTGGACCCGACCCTGTCCTGGCCAACGGCGGCGAGCGCCGGGGCGCGGCGCGGCCGGCCGATGCTGACGTAGGCGAAGCCGGCGGCCGCCATCTCCTCCGGATCGTAGATGTTGCGCAGGTCGACCATCACCGGCGCGCGCATGGTCTGCTTGATCCGCTCGATGTCGAGCGCCCGGAACTCGTTCCACTCCGTGATGATGACCAAGGCATCGGCGTCGGTCATGGTCTCATAGGCGTCGTCGCACCACACGACGCCCTCGAGCAGGGCCTTGGCCTCCGCCATGCCTTCCGGATCGAAGGCGCGGACCGTCGCGCCGGCCGTCTGCAACGCCGGCAGAATATCGAGGCTGGGCGCCTCGCGCATGTCGTCGGTGTTCGGCTTGAAGGTGACGCCGAGCACGGCGATGGTCTTGCCCGCGACCGACCCGCCGCAGTGCTCGATCACCTTGTCGGCCATGCGTTTCTTGCGGCCGTCGTTGATCTCGACCACGCTCTCGACGATGCGCAGCGGCCGCTCGGCCTCGCGGGCGGTGCGCACGAGGGCGAGCGTGTCCTTGGGAAA
>JAKSDN010000781.1 GCA_022360075.1 Kiloniellales bacterium
AGGTCGAGATCACCGACGCCGGCGACACCACCTTCCTGGTCGGCGAGCAGTCGGACCGCGAGGAGTTCGAGGAGATCAACCGCAGGGTCGCGGAGGAGGGTGGCGAGCCGGCGACGGCCAGCCCGGTGCTCCTGGGCATCACAAGGGCTTCGCTGAACATGGAGAGCTTCCTGGCGGCGGCCTCCTTCCAGGAGACGACGCGGGTGCTGACCGAAGCCGCGGTTCAGGGCAAGGCGGACGACCTCCTGGGTCTCAAGGAGAACGTCATCGTCGGCCGCTTGATCCCGGCCGGCACGGGCGCGGTGATGAACCGGGTCAAGCGACTCGCCGCCGACCGGGACCGCGAGCTGCTCGAGCTGCGCGAAGAGGAAGCCGCGCTGCTGTCGACGGAGGAGGAGGAGACGGAGCAGAGCTCGGTCGCCTGATCGCGCGCTTCGAATACGACAAGAATGTTACGCTAGACACGGCCGCCGGGCAGGAATCGAACTCCAGAATCCGGCGGCCGTGCAGCTTCTAAACCCCTGAAAAATCCGCTTTCAGGCCGAAATTGATGGCTTGACGGGGCCAGGGGCCCTGAATAGGATGCGCGCGCTTTTGGGGGCTGGTGGTAGACCCAAGCGGTCTAGACGCAGTCCCAACGACCAATGGGATCAAATAATGGCCGCATGTGCGGCCTCTGGGAAATCCGCCGGGAGCAACCGGGTTGCTCCCCTGCGGCCTTTTGTATCGGAACTCTGGCAGTCCGGGAAACGTTGGCATGCCGACGATTAATCAGCTGATCCGCAAACCTCGGCAGGCGCCGGTCACGCGGAACAAAGTGCCCGCCTTGGAGGCCTGTCCGCAGAAGCGGGGGGTCTGCACGCGGGTCTACACGACCACGCCGAAGAAGCCGAACTCGGCGCTGCGCAAGGTCGCGCGCGTGCGCCTGACCAACGGCTTCGAGGTCACCAGCTACATCCCGGGCGAGGGCCACAACCTGCAGGAGCACTCCGTGGTGATGATCCGTGGCGGCCGCGTCAAGGATCTGCCCGGCGTGCGCTACCACATCATCCGCGGCACGCTCGACACCCAGGGCGTGAAGGACCGCCGCCAGCGCCGTTCCAAGTACGGCGCCAAGCGCCCGAAGTAAGGCGGAAAGGAACCGAACGCCATGTCTCGCCGCCGCCGCGCCGAAAAACGCGAGATCCTGCCCGACGCCAAGTACGGGGACATCGTGCTGACCAAGTTCATGAATGTCCTGATGTACGACGGCAAGAAGTCCGTGGCCGAAGGGATCATCTACGGCGCCTTCGACAAGATCGAGAACCGTACCAGCCAAGACCCGATCCGCGTGTTCCACGAGGCGCTCGACAACGTGCGACCGGAGGTCGAGGTGCGCTCGCGCCGGGTCGGCGGCGCGACCTATCAGGTGCCGGTCGAGGTGCGCGCGGACCGTGCGCAGGCTCTGGCGATCCGCTGGCTGATCGGTGCCGCGCGGGGCCGCTCGGAGAACACCATGGTGGATCGGCTGGCCGGCGAGCTGATGGACGCCTCCAACAATCGCGGAACGGCGATCAAGAAGCGCGAGGACACGCACCGCATGGCCGAGGCCAACAAGGCCTTCTCCCATTATCGCTGGTAAGGCGCGTAGGAAGAGATCATCCCATGCCCCGTGACACCAAGCTCGAGCGATACCGCAACATCGGCATCATGGCCCACATCGATGCCGGCAAGACCACGACGACCGAGCGCGTCCTTTATTACACCGGCCGCTCCTACAAGATCGGCGAGGTGCACGAGGGCACCGCGACGATGGACTGGATGGAGCAGGAGCAGGAGCGCGGCATCACCATCACCTCCGCCGCCACCACCTGCTACTGGCAGGACCACCGCATCAACATCATCGACACCCCGGGCCACGTCGACTTCACCATCGAGGTCGAGCGCTCCCTGCGCGTGCTGGACGGCGCGGTCGCGGTCTTCGATTCGGTGGCCGGCGTCGAGCCGCAGTCGGAGACGGTTTGGCGCCAAGCCGACAAGTACAAGGTGCCGCGGATCTGCTTCATCAACAAGATGGACCGGATCGGCGCGGACTTCGATCGCTGCTGCGGCATGATCGTCGATCGGCTCGGTGCGACGCCGCTGATCGTGCAGTTGCCAATCGGCGCGGAGTCGGACTTCAAGGGCGTCGTCGACCTGATCAAGATGCAGGCGGTGATCTGGAAGGACGAGAGCCTCGGCGCCGAGTTCGAGTACACCGACATCCCGGCCGAGCTGGCCGATCGCGCGGCCGAGGCCCGCGAGACCATGGTCGAGCTGGCGGTCGAGCAGGACGACGCGGCAATGGAGGCCTACCTCGAGGGCAACGAGCCCGACGAGGAGACCCTCAAGCGCTGTATCCGCAAGGGTACCTGCGGGCTTGCCTTCGTGCCGGTGCTCTGCGGCACCGCCTTCAAGAACAAGGGCGTTCAGCCGCTGCTCGACGCCGTCGTCGACTTCATGCCCTCGCCGGTCGACGTGCCCGACGTCAAGGGCGTCAAGCCGGGCAGCGACGAGCCGATCTCGCGGCGCAGCGCCGACGACGAGCCGGCCTCGGCCCTGGCCTTCAAGATCATGACCGATCCCTTCGTCGGTTCGCTGACCTTCGTGCGCGTCTACTCCGGCGTGCTGCAGTCCGGCGGCCAGATCCTCAATACGGTCAAGGAGAACCGCGAGCGGATCGGGCGCATGCTGCACATGCATGCCAATCACCGCGAGGAAGTGAAGGAGGCCTATGCCGGCGACATCGTCGCCATCGCGGGCCTCAAGGGCACGACCACCGGTGACACGCTCTGCGACGCCGCGCACCCGGTGATCCTCGAGCGCATCGAGTTCCCGGATCCGGTCATCGAGGTCGCCGTCGAGCCCAAGACCAAGGGCGATCAGGAGAAGATGGGCGTCGCCCTCGGCCGCTTGGCCCAGGAGGACCCCTCGTTCCAGGTCGCGACCGATGTCGAGAGCGGCCAGACCATCATCAAGGGCATGGGCGAGCTGCACCTCGAGATCCTGATCGACCGCATGAAGCGCGAGTTCAAGGTCGACGCGAACGTGGGCGCCCCGCAGGTGGCCTATCGCGAGGCGATCACGCGGGCGTCGGAGATCGACTACACCCACAAGAAGCAGACCGGTGGCGCCGGCCAGTTCGCCCGGGTCAAGCTCACCTTCGAGCCACTCGAGCCCGGCGAGGGCTTCATCTTCGAGAACGCCGTGGTCGGCGGCTCGGTGCCGCGCGAGTACGTGCCGGGCGTCCAGAAGGGCTTGGAAGGCGCGCGCGATACCGGTGTGATCGCCGGCTTCCCGATGATCGACTTCAAGGCCACGCTGATCGACGGCGCCAGCCACGACGTCGACTCCTCGGTCCTGGCCTTCGAGATCGCCAGCCGGGCCGCCTTCCGTGAGGGCGTTGGCAAGGCCGGGCCGGTGCTGATGGAGCCGGTCATGCGGGTCGAGGTGGTCACGCCCGAGGAGTACATGGGCGATATCATCGGCGATCTGAACAGCCGACGCGGCAATGTCTCGGGCATGGACACGCGCGGCAACGCCCGTGTCGTCACCGCCATGGTGCCGCTCGCCAACATGTTCGGCTACGTCAACACGCTGCGTTCCATGAGCCAGGGGCGCGCGCAGTACACCATGCATTTCGACCATTACGAACGCGTACCGCAGGCAGTGGCCGACGAGGTCGTCGCCAAGATGGCGTGAGCCGTCCGGGGTGATCGGAACGCGACAGGGAACGGAGAAGAAAAGCAATGGCCAAGGCGAAGTTTGAGCGAACGAAGCCGCACTGCAACGTTGGTACGATAGGCCACGTTGATCACGGCAAGACGACGCTGACGGCGGCGATCACGAAGGTGCTAGCGGAGACGGGTGGGGCGGAGTTCACGGCCTTC
>JAKSDN010001089.1 GCA_022360075.1 Kiloniellales bacterium
ACCTCGGTCGGCTGGAACACCCGCGCGTAGTGCTTCATGTAGCAGTTGTTCACCTCGACATCCGACTGGGTGAAGAAGCGGAAGATCTGCGCCAGCAGATTGCGCTCGGTATCGGTCAGCACCCGGTTCCAGTCCTTCACGTCGTCGGCCAGCGGCACCTCTTCCGGCAGCCAGTGGATGCGCTGCTGGGTGAGCCAGGCCTCGTAGGCCCAGGGATAGCGAAACGGCTTGTAGACCGGATTGGCGTCCAGGAGGGACATGAGTGGTGGCTCTCCTCTTAGGGCCTGGGTATGGGGACTGCTCTAGGCTGCAAGTCTGTCGTGTGTGCTTCGAGACGCGCCCCTGGGGCGCTCCTCAGCATGAGGTGGATCCTTTGGTGGCATTGAGAAATGTCCTCATCCTGAAGAGCCCGCATTAGCGGGCGTCTCGAAGGACGCAGGATGGTCTTCCAGGGCGCAACACAAAATCCCAAGGTGACCGGGCGCCCTCCTGGCGCCCGGCCGCTGGCAAACCTGGCTACTGACAGGCCAGGCATTCGTCGTCGCTGGGCGCGGCCGGCCGCTCGCTGCCGTTGATGCGGCCGACCAGCGGCACGCTGCGGGCGCTGGCCGACACTGCTTCACCGACCGCCGACTCGGCGCGCTGGATCGACTTGGAACGGCAGTAGTAGAGGCTCTTCACGCCCTTCTTCCAGGCGCGGAAATGGATTCGGTGCAGGTCGCGCTTGTGCACGTCGGCCGGCAGGAAGACGTTGAGCGACTGCGCCTGGCAGACCAGCGGCGCGCGCTCGGCGGCGAGATCGATCAGCCAGCGCTGGTCGAGTTCGAAGGCGGTCTTGAAGACGTCCTTCTCGTCCTGGCTCAGGCAGTCCAGGTGCTGGACCGAGCCCTCGTTGAGGGTGATCGAGCTCCAGGTCTCCTCGTCGTTGCAGCCCTTTTCCTCCAGCAGCGCGGCCAGGTGCCGGTTGCGAACGTTGAAGGAGCCGGACAGGGTCTTGTGGGTGTAGCTGTTGGCCGCGGCGGGCTCGATGCCCGGCGAGGCGCCGCCGCAGATGATCGAGATCGAGGCCGTCGGCGCGATCGCCATCTTGTTGGAGAAGCGCTCCTGGATGCCGAGCTCGGCGGCGTCGGGACAGGCGCCGCGCTCTTCGGCGAGTCTCTTTGAAGCCGCGTCGGCTTGGGCGCGGATGTGGCCGAAGATCTTGCGGTTCCAGACCTGCGCCATGACCCCTTCGATCGGCACCCGGTTCTTCTGCAGGAACGAGTGAAAGCCCATGACCCCGAGGCCGACCGAGCGCTCGCGCATCGCCGCGTAGCGCGCCCGCGCCATGGAGTCCGGCGCCTTCTCGATGAAGTCGCTAAGCACGTTGTCGAGGAAGCGCATGACGTCCTCGATGAAGCGCGGCTCGTCGCGCCAAGCGAGGAAGTTGTCCAGGTTGAGCGAGGAGAGGCAGCAGACCGCCGTGCGCTCCTCGCCCAGGTGATCGGGCCCGGTCGGCAGCGTGATCTCGCTGCACAGATTCGACATCTTGACATCGAGTCCCGCGAGCTTCTGATGCGCCGGCACCGCCCGGTTCACATGATCGATGAACAGCATGTACGGCTCGCCGGTTTCGATTCGCGCCGTCAGGATACGAATCCAGATCGATCGCGCGGACACCCGGCGCACCACGGTCCCGTCTTTCGGGCTGATCAGCGGCCATTCGTCATCGGCTTCCACGGCGCGCATGAAGGCGTCGGGAATCACCACGGCGTTGTGGAGGTTGAGCGCCTTGCGGTTGGGATCGCCGCCCGTCGGCCGGCGCAGCTCGATGAACTCCTCGATCTCCGGGTGCGAGACCGGCAGGTAGACCGCCGCCGAGCCGCGCCGCAGCGAGCCCTGGCTGATCGCCAGGGTCAGCGAGTCCATGACCCGGATGAAGGGCAGCACGCCGGAGGTCTTGCCGTTCTGGCCGACCCGCTCGCCGATCGAGCGCAGGTTGCCCCAATAGCTGCCGATGCCGCCGCCGCG
>JAKSDN010001107.1 GCA_022360075.1 Kiloniellales bacterium
CGTGGATCGATCGTCAACACCGCCTCGATGCTGAGCTTCTTCGGCGGGCCGCTGGTGCCGGCCTATGCGGCGAGCAGGGGCGGCGTCGTGCAGCGCACCAAGTCGCTGGCGATCGCCTGGGCCGAGGATGGCATCCGGGTCAACGCGATCGCGCCGGGCTGGGTCGCGACCGAGCTGACCCGCGGGCTGCAGGAGAACGAGGCGCGCAGCGAGGCGATCCTCGCGCGCACGCCGCTCGGCCGCTGGGGCGCGCCCGACGACCTCGGCGGGGCGGTGGTCTTCCTCTGCTCGGAAGCCGCCGCTTTCGTGACCGGCGTCGTGCTGCCCGTCGATGGCGGCTATCTGGCCGTATGAAACAACGACAACGCGAACACAGGAGAGACGCGTCATGGCCGCAGTGAACCGCAGCGAGCGTCAGGAGAGCCCCGACGAGGCTCGCACCCCCTATCGCCATCCCCAGCCGCCGCACTCGCCGCCGGAGCTCGTCATCCCCGATGCGATCCCGAGCGACGAGCGCATTTGGGTGCCGCAGCAGGAGAACGTCTGGTTTCGTCCGCTCTGCTTGTCGGCGAGCCGCGGCTACTGGATGAACCTGCTACGCGTGCGCAAGGCCGGCGTGCTGTCGCGCCATCGCCACCCCCAGCCGGTGCACGGCCTGGTGCTGAAGGGCGAGTGGCGCTACCTGGAGCACGACTGGGTCGCGACCGAAGGCGGCTACGTCTACGAGGCGCCGGGCGAGACCCACACGCTGGTGGTCGACGCGCACGTCGAGGAGATGATCACCTTCTTCCAGGTCAACGGCTGCATGATCTACGTCGATCCCGACGGCCGGCAGTTGGGCTACGAGGACGTCTTCACCAAGATCGATCTCTGCCGCGCGCACTACGAGAAGGTCGGCCTCGGCGCCGATTACGTGGAGCAGTTCATCCGCTGAGCTCGCAATGACGAAGGAGTTGCGGCGGGTTGCCTGGGTGGTGCGGTTCCACGGAGACCGCTACGGAGATTCGGTCGGACTGCGCTTTATCGATCCCTCATTCCTGCAGCAGGGGCCAGAGGTCGCGCATCACCCGGAAAGACAGAAGGGCGATCACGAGGCTCAGCAGGACCACGAGGCCCAGCACCGGCGCTGCGGCCAAGTCGCGGCCGATGATCAGGCCCAGCAGCACCGGCGGCAGCACGAAGGCCGTCACCGCCGTCGCCGCCTTGGAGAGGCGGTCCGGGTAGACGCCGATCCAGGGCGCCGTCGCGGCGGAACCGGCGCCGCGCAGGCGGTCGCGCAGGCGGCGCAGGTGGAGCAGGAAGTAGACCTGGACGATGACCAGGATCGGTCCGCCCCACTTGGCCACCACGACCGCCGGTACGCTCAGTCCGAAGAGCGTGACGTCCTTTTGCGCTTGCTTGGCCTGATTGCGGAGGTAGGCCATGACCTTCTCCAAACCGAGATCGGCGACATCGAGGGTCAGCGCGCTGAGTTCGGGGAAGTTGAAGGCGAAGGAATGCGGCTGCCACGGTTTGCCGTGGCGCTGGATCAACGCCGAGAGGCTATGTACGCGAAGCTGGCCGACCTCGACCGGAAGGTCGACCTTGCCCCAGGGGGTGTGACCGACATAGCCGTAGTCGGGACTCATCTGATGCTCGCTCTGATCGCGCCAGACGGCTTTCTGCATGTCCGCCATGGGTTCGAGCCTCAGCTCCACTGTCGGCCACTCGGAAGACGCGGCCTCCGAGAGCGATAGCAGGTCCAGGTTCTCGTCGCGCCAGACGCCGATCCAGAAAGGTGCCTGCTCTGTCGCGTAGGTCACCGTCAAATGGAGATCGGCGAGCGTATCCCAAAGCGTCTCCAGCTCCTTGAGCGTTCGCGGTGCCGCCAGCGCGAGGGGATCGAAGGCGATCGGGTAGCGGGTCGGGATGGGTTGTAGGAATTGCGGGTCCCGCTTGGGCAGGGCGCCGCCTCTCGACCAGAGCGGCCTGCCCGATCCCACTTTCTCGGCCATTGTGGCGAGCGTCTCGGGCAGGGGCAGGAGAGTCCAGGTCGTGGCGAACTCGAGCCTCAAACCTTCGGCACTGACCTCGGGTCCGAGGAAGGGCCTCAGGAGGACCGGGTCGCGGCAAGGCCAGCAATCCGCGGCCGGCGCGATGGCCGTGTCGATGACCGGCGCCTGCTCCGCGACTGCCGCGGCCGCGCTGGCTTCGAGCCATGTGGGACTCCAGCCGGCGATCATGTCCTGCAGCGC
>JAKSDN010000108.1 GCA_022360075.1 Kiloniellales bacterium
CGCCAGCGTGGTCTTGCCCACGCCCGGCTTGCCCAGCAGACGCGGCGTCATCGGCATATCGTCGGGATGGATCGGCAGCCATGCGGCCTGCAACTGCCGCAGCAGCTCGCCTTGGCCGACCCACTTGACGGGAAGCTCGTCGGGGTGAGCCAGGTGCACGGTTACGCCCTCGACATTGACCGTCCGATCGGCATCCGAGAAAGGGCTGCTCATTCTGCCCATTCTACGAGCAAGGTCGCAGCGCGCGGACCGGACGGGCGGCTACGCTAAAATCGCGCTTTCTAGGAGATCATTCAATTGCAGGCGCTAGTACTCGGGGCCGGCGGTCAGCTAGGGGTGGAAATCGTGCGCGAGATGCGCGAGCGGGGCCACTCCGTCCTGGGAGTCGGACGTTCCCAGCTCGATATCACCGTTGCGCCGGCCGTGCGGGCGCTGTTGCAGCGCCATACCCCGCGCTGGGTGATCAACTGCGCCGCCTACAACCAGGTCGACCTCGCCGAGCGCGAGCCCGAGAAGGCCATGCGCATCAACGGGCTGGCCGTCCGCACGATCGCCATCGCCTGCCAGGAGATCGGCGCGACCCTCCTGCACTACTCGACGGACCACGTCTTCGACGGCTCGAAAGACTCGCCGTACGTCGAAGAAGACCTGCCGTCGCCGCCGTCGGCCTACGCGGTTTCGAAGCTCGCCGGCGAGCACTACGCCCGCTCCAATTGCGACAAGACGTTCATCGTGCGCGTCGCCGGCGTCTTCGGCCCCGCCGGGCGCTACACCAATCGCAGCAACTTCCCGGAGCTCGTTCTGCGCAAGGCGGCCGCGAAAGAACCCCTGCGCGTCGTCGAGGACTTCTTCGCTACGCCGACCTACGCCGTTCCGCTCGCCGCTCGCTCCGTGGATCTCCTCGAGAAAGCGCCCTTCGGCACGTACCACATCGGCGGCGGGGAGACGATCTCGTGGTACGCCTGGGCTCGCAAAATCGTCGCCGCCGCCGAGCTCGAGGCCGACCTGAGTCCCACGAATCATCGCGAGTTCGTGACGGCGGCGCGCCGACCGCGCCACGCCAGCTTGTCCAACGCCAAGATCGAAGGCCTCGGCATCGACAAGATGCCGAGTCTGGACGAATCTCTCGCCGACTACTTGCGGCGGCGCTCAGACGGCGAAACACAC
>JAKSDN010000016.1 GCA_022360075.1 Kiloniellales bacterium
GTTATCGAATACGCCAAGGACGCCCGCGGCGGACGCATCGAGCCGAAGAGCCTCAGCAAGAACTTGGACGCCGAACTCTATCTGCCGAACCCGGCCGAAGTGATCGGCTTCATCGCCATCCGCTCCGATCCTGCCGCTTATCTGCGCAGTTTCCAGCCAGCCCACCCGCAATTCGAGGCGCTTCGCAAGCAGCTCATCGCCGAGCGCGGCGGCAGCGCCCAACAAGCCACGGCCAAACCGGAGGACATCGTGATCCCCCGCGGGCCCTCCTTGAAACTCGGGGTCGAGCACGGTCAGGTGGCCTTGTTGCGGAAACGCCTCGAGACGCCCGCCAAAGACGGCGGCAATGACTATGTCTTCGATGCGGAGCTTCGCGACGCGGTGATCGCTTTTCAGCGGGCCAAAGGCGGCAAACCGGACGGCATCGTCGGCCCCGGTACACGGCGCATGCTGAACGGCGATGCATCGTCGGCGCCCCAAGTCAGCGGCCAGCAGAAGATCGACCTCCTGGTCGTCAACATGGAACGCTACCGTTGGCTGCCCCATGACATGGGCAACTTCCACATCAAGGTGAACATTCCGGAGTTCAAGGTCCGGGTGTTCAAGGACGACGCCTCGATCCATGAGACCCGGGTGATCGTCGGCAAGCCGCACACCCAGACGCCGGTATTCAGCGACGAGATGGAGCGGATCGTGTTCCGCCCCAATTGGTTCGTGCCGCAATCCATCAAGGCCAAGGAGATCGCGCCTTATCTGCGGCGCGGCGGCGGGTTCTTCTCCAGCGGCTGGGATACCTCCATTCTGCGGCGGCAAGGCTTGCGCATCCGTGGCGCCAACGGCCGCGACATCGATCCCGACCGGATCGACTGGAGCCGCAACGACATTCGCCGCTACGAGGTTTATCAGCCGCCCGGACCGCGCAATGTGTTGGGCTTGGTCAAGTTCCTGTTCCCCAACGAGCACGACGTCTATCTGCACGACACCACTCAGAAGCACCTCTTTTCCAAGGCGGTGCGTGCCGAAAGCCATGGCTGCGTGCGGGTCCAAAACCCCGATGCCTTCGCGACGGTCTTGCTGAGTCACGATCAGGACTGGAACGCCGCCCAAGTGGCCTCTGCCATGCACGGCACGGTCGACGCCAACAAGATCTACATTAAGAACCAGATCCCGGTTTACCTGACCTATTTCACGGCGAGCGTGGACGAGAACGGCTCGCTCCAGCAGTTCCGCGATCTTTACGGTCACGACCGCCGCATGATTGCGGCGTTGAAGGGGATGCCCATCCCTGCTGGCCTACCTGACAACGTCGAGGTCTCGTCCAACAACAGCTATGAGCGCCGCACGGTCCGCCGGCGGTCAGGCGGCAACCCGTTTGCCTCGATCTTCGACTTCTAGGCACCGCGGCGAGGGCGGCGACGGGCTCAAGAGCCGATCAGCACGAACTTGGCAGAGCCCGATGGGCAACGCGTGATGCACGTCTTGCCACGGGCGTCTTGCTCTTGCGCCCGCTTCCGCCTATTTTCCGGGCCTGAAGCAAGGCGTCGAGGCTTTGCCAGAATAGGATGACGATGCAGCGCACGACCCGGCAGATTAGGGCTTCGGCTGGCGGACCCCAGGTTCGCGGCATGCGTGCGCGCGCACTCACGCTCCTCCTTACAAGCCCCTGAGCTCCGGCGGTCTTGGCCTCGGGCTAAGGCGGGCGTTCAGGGGATGACAACACAAACCACCGAAATTCAAGGGCCTTGCCAGTCGTGTTAGACTGAGGGCCATCGGCTTGAGGACGAGCA
>JAKSDN010000154.1 GCA_022360075.1 Kiloniellales bacterium
ACAAGAGCTTGGAGAGAAATCCCTCCTTACTTGTCATTGCCGGACTTGATCCGGCAATCCAGGAATCGCTTGATCAATGCGTCACTCTGGATCACCGGGTCAAGCCCGGTGATGACAAGGAAACTATAGCAACTCGTTGAATTCACAGGTCTCTTTTCGAGTCAGGCTCTAAAGGCGCCCAGAGCGGACCCGAGGATAAAAAAGGATGTGTCGGACGGCCGGAGCGGCGTTCTCTGCGGCCTCCGTCGAACGGGAGTAAGGGCCCTGAGGGGGCCCTCCGGCTCGTGCGGGGCGGCGTCAGGCGCGCCGGTGTGAGAGCGTCCCGGCGCTGATGGTCCACTCCACCAGGTCGCGCAGCACGCTGCCGAGCGCTTCGTCGAAGGCTTCGATGACGCTGTCCAGGCGGTCGGCGGCGGCCGGCATCGTCGCTTCGAAAGATTGCGAGCCGACGATATCGCGCGTCGGCATGCGCACGAGCTTGACCGTGATGTTGACGTGGGCGTTCGGCACGGCGCCGTCGAAGTACTCGGCCTGGAACTCCCGCAGCTCCGACTGCAGCACGAAGTCGGCCCGCAGACCGACGCTCTCGCGGCCGATCGAGACGATTCGCTCGGAATTCTCGAAGGACTCGATCATCAGGGTCTGCACCATGGTCGGCGCGCGGTCCGTCCAGCTCGAGCGGGCGTAGTACTCGACCTGCATGGGACTGCGCTGCAGGGCGATGCGGGTGGAGTTGAGGCTGGCGTCGGCCTGCGGCGTCTGCAGCACGAGCTGCCAATCGACGTTCGGCAAGTCGTCGCGGAAGGTGCTTTTCGGCGTCAGGCGATAGAGCGTCGGCGGCGGCGTCTGGCCCGGCACCAGTCCGCCGCAGGCCGCGGCCAAGCCGCCGAGCGGGGCCATCAGGGCGAACCGCAGCAACTGGCGCCGGCGCGCCGCGGAGACGGAGACGCCATGGCGCCCCGGAACGAAGCGTTTCTTCATTGCTGTGTTTCGTATCCCTGCTGTTGGTCGCCGAAGAGGAAGCGCGCCGGGTCGCGCTCGACCTCGGTGGTCACGCGGTTGAGGCCGATCAAGAGACCCCGGGCTTCGGTCAGCAGGGTCGTGAGCTCGTAGAGACCGGAGTTCGTGAAGTCGCGGATCGGCCCACGGTTCTCCGCCGCGAGCTCCTGGAACTCGTTGGCCATGGCGGCAAAGGCATCCGCGGTCCCGCGCATCTCCTCGATCAGGTTGGTGAGTCCGCTGCCGGCGGTGGAGACGGTGCCTTCGATCGAGCCGGCCATCGTCTCGATCGCGCCGAGCGCGGCATCGGCCCTGTCGGCGAGGCGATTGCTGTCCTCCTTGAGCGCGCCGGCCATCGTGCGCAAGGCTTCGGTGGCGTCGCGCAGGTTTTCCATGGTGCCGGCGGTGTCCTCGATCAGCGCCTCGATGTTGTCGCCTTTGCCGGCCACCGTGGCGGAGAGGTCGACGAAGTTATCGAGGATCGCGCCGACCTTGCCACGATTGTCCTCGCCGAGCAGCAGGTTGGCCTGGGCCAGCAAGGTGTTCACGCCGGTCAAGGCCTCGGGCACGCCTTGCATGAGCTGATCGATCGGCGAGGGCTTGGAAGGAATGACCGCGCGCTTCTGGCTCGCTTCCTTTTCGAGCTGAGCGGATTCGAGCGAGCCGCCCGAGAGCAGGATGTAGCGGCCCCCGGTCAGGCCTTCGAGCGCCAGGCTGGCCTCGGTGTCGACCCTGACCGGCGTGTTCGACTCGACCTCGATCAGGGCGCGCACCTGGCTCGGGTTGTCGCGGTCCAGCCCGATGAAGACCACCTCGCCGACCTTCACGCCGTTGTAGCGCACCGCGCTGCCGTCCTTCAGCCCGGTCACCGATCCCTGGAAGAAAATGTCGTAGCGGTTGAATTCGACATCGTGCTGGAACTTCGCGAGCCAGAGCACGAAGGCGATCAGGCCGAGCGAGAAGGCCAGCACGAAGGTACCGACCATGATGTAGTTGGCGCGTGTCTCCATCGCCCTTTCCGCTGCCGCCTCCGACTAGCCCTTGCCTTCGGCGCCGGCCTGCCCGGCGCCCTCGGCCCGTTTCGATGCCGCTGCGGCGGTCGCGCTCTGGGCGGCCCGGCCCCTGGGGCCCTTGAAGTAGTCCTGGATCCAAGGGTCCGGCTCGGCCATCAGCGCCTCGATCGTGCCGACCTTAACACGCTTGTCGATCAAGACCGAAACGCGATCGCAGATGGCGTAGAGGCTGTCCAGATCGTGGGTGACCAGCACCACGGTCAGGTTGAGCGCGCTCCTGAGGTCCAGGATGAGCTGGTCGAAGTTGGCGGCGCCGATCGGATCGAGGCCCGCCGTCGGCTCGTCCAGGAACAGGATCTCCGGGTCAAGGGCCAGGGCGCGCGCGAGCCCGGCGCGCTTGCGCATGCCGCCCGACAGCTCCGCCGGATACTTGGCGCCGGCATCCGGCGGCAGGCCGGCCATGGAGATCTTCACGTCGACGATCTCGCGTCGCAGCGTGGACGACAGGCGGCTGTGCTCCTGCAGCGGCACCTCGACGTTCTGGGCCACGGTGAGCGAGCTGAACAGGGCGCCGTCCTGGAACAGGACCCCCCAACGCCCCTGGAGCAGGCGCGCCGCCTTGTCCGGCAGGCGGGCCACTTCCTGGCCCAGCACGCGGATCTGGCCCGCGGCCGGCTTGATCAGGCCGACGATTGTGCGCAGCAGCACCGACTTGCCGGTGCCCGAGCCGCCGACGATGCCCATGATCTCGCCGGGCCGCACACTGAAGTCGAGGCCGTCGTGGATCACCACCGCGCCGAACTGCGTGCGCAGCCCGGCGACCTCGATGATCGGCTCGGCCTCGAGCGCCGTCTTCTGGGCCGGCGTCGCTTCGGCCCGGGGCTCCTTTGCCGTTTCGGCAGTCATCGGCGCTCAGATCCCGATCACGGAGAACAGCACCGAGAACATCGCATCGAGCACGATGACGATGAAGATCGCCTCGACCACGGCCGCGGTGGTGCGCAGGCCGACCGATTCGGCGGAGCGCGAGACCTTGAAGCCCTCGAAGCAGCCGACCAGGGCGATCACGAAGCCGAAGATCGGCGCCTTGATGATGCCGACCCAGAACGACCAGAGGGGGACCGCGTCGTTGAGCTGGCGGGCGAACTGCACCAAGGATATGTCGAGCACGACCGTTGCCATGACCGCGCCGCCCAAAAGCCCCATGAGATCGGCGTAGAAGGCGAGCAGCGGCATCACCAAGAGCAGCGCGATCACCCGCGGCATGACCAGCACGTCCATCGGGTCGAGGCCAATGGTGCGCATGGCGTCGATCTCCTCGCGCACCATCATCGTGCCGATCTGCGCCGTGTAAGCCGAGCCGGAGCGGCCGGCGACGATGATCGCGGTCAGGATGATGCCCATCTCGCGCAGCACGCCGATGCCGACCAGGTTCACGGTGAAGATTTGAGCGCCGAAGCGGGCGAGCTGATCGGCGCCCTGGTAGGCCAGGACCACCCCGATCAGGAAGGACAGGAGGCCGACGATCGGCATGGCATTGAGGCCGGCCTGCTCCATGTGGCTGACCAGCGCGGTCAGGCGCAGCCGCCGCGGATCGGCCAAAGTGCGGCCGAGCGCGAT
>JAKSDN010001066.1 GCA_022360075.1 Kiloniellales bacterium
GTCAGACCGTCGACATCGAGGGTCGGGTTGCTGGCGCGGCTGTCGCTGGGCCCCGCTTCGCCGTCTTCCTCGGTCCCGGCCTCCGGCTCTACCCGCTCGAGGATGCGTGGCAGCAAGGCATCATAGATGGCCTGCTCCTCCGGCGTCATCGGTGCGACGGTAAGCTCGGCCTGGTCGGCGCTCGAGACGTTGAGTGTATCGAAGGTCGCTTGAAGCAGGGCCTGGGCAACGTTGTTGGAGAAAAGGACCGCGCCCTGAAGCAGGGTGATCAGCAGGCGAACCAGATCGAAGTCGCCGACGCCTGCCGTGCCGCGCACGCCGATCGTGCCGACCGGCGTGCTGATGCTCATGCCCGGCCCGGCGTTCTCCGCAATTTGACCCGAGACGAAGCCGAAGGTCCCCTGCAGCAGCGAGATCAGAAGCTGGTTGTCGGAGCCGCCGGGATTGAAGATCAGGCGATCGATCGCCATGCGCCCGGTACCGGACAGGGTGAAGTCGGTCCCGTCGATGAAGGTGACGCCGACCGTGGCACCCGGCCCGGTTTCGACGATGTCGTTGAGAAAGATCGGATCGCCGAGCAGGAGCGGCTCCGTCGCGCCGCCGGCTCGGGTCACGAAGGCGCTGCCGGTGAGCTCGGTAACCTGGCCGATCTCCGCCGCGCCGGGCACTGCGGCCTGCGCGAGTTGCGTTGCCGCCGACCCCGCTTGAGCGAGCTGGATCGGTGGGCTTTCCGCTGAGTTGGCTACGATCGGCATCAAGAGCTGAAGAGGCTCCAATGCTTCGACGTGAGCGTTCGCGCCTTTGCCCATGGGTCCGCGGCCTGGTGTCAGGCTCTCAAAATATGGTCGCCGCGTTCGGGGCCGAGATCTTTACTTCTCCCTTCGCCCCCCGCGGATTAGGCACCAAGACTAGCGCAGTCCTCGGGCACCGTCACCGGCTCCGGACGCCATTAACCATACTTTTTCTCGGCGGAACGGGGTGACGCTAAGGTCTGCGGCCTCTCAGAGCGCGGGCATGAGCCGCACTGCGGCCATCAGCTTGCGCCCGTCGGTGAAGCCGGCCGGCCGATCCTTGCGCCAATGGGACAGCCGTGCCGCCGTGCTTTCGGCGTCGCAGTCCGGCCGCGCCCTGAAGCCCAGGATCGCGTCGCGGCCTTCGGCGGCCAGCGCGGCATAGCGGTTGCGGGAGAAGTGATCGTAGCCGCCGGGATGCTTGGCCTGCAGGCGCAGGTGGAAGGTCGAGGAGCGGGCGCGGCGCTCGGGCTTGAGGGCCTCGACCCAGGGACCGGAGGCATCCCAAATTCGCAAGGCTTCGTCCACCAGGCGGCGCGCCGCCGAGGCGTCTCCGCCCTGGCTCAGGCCGACCGCGTGGTTGCAGAGGCTCGTCGCCAGGCGCGGGTCGTTGTCGGCGAAGTGGGTGCGGGCGAGCCGCAAGGCCTCCGCCCAGAGGCCCGCCGCTTCGGCAGCATTGCCGGCCGCAGCGCACGCCAGAGCCCGTTCCTGCAAACGCTCCCAGCCCAGCTCTTCGGGGCGCCAGCCGGCGTCGATGAGGGCGAGGGGATCGGGCGTCTCGGCCGCCTCGCCGCTATCCGCCGAGGTAGGCGCGTCGGACATGGTCGTTCTCGTGCAGCTCGAAGGCCGGGCCCTCGAGCGCCACGCTGCCGGTCTCGAGCACGTAGGCGTAGTCGGCCAGGCGCAGCGCCAGCTCGGCGTTCTGCTCGACCAGCACGACCGGGACGCCGCGCCGGTTGATCTCGACGATGATGTTGGCGATTTCCTGCACCATCACAGGCGAGAGACCCATGGAGGGCTCGTCGAGCAATAGCACCTTGGGATCGGACATGAGCGCGCGGCCGATCGCCAGCATCTGCTGCTCGCCGCCGGACATGGTCTTGGCGAGCTGGCGCTGGCGTTCCTCCAGGCGCGGGAAGTGCTCGTAGACCATGGTGAGATCGCGCTCGACCGCGGCCTTGTCGCGGCGCAGGAAGGCGCCGGTGCGCAGGTTCTCCTCGACCGTCAGATCGGGAAAGACCCGCCTGCCTTCGGGCACGTGGGCGATGCCGGCGCCGACCACCTGCTCCGGCGCGCGGCCGTCGATGCGCGCGCCGTCGAACCAGATCTCGCCGCCGCTCAAGGGCACCAGACCCGAGATCGCGCGCAGCGTGGTCGACTTGCCGGCCCCGTTGGCGCCGATGATGGTGACGATGCCGCCCGCCGGCACGTTGAGGCTGATGCCCTTCAGCGCCATCACCTTCTTGTAGTGGACGCGGGCGTCCTGGAGGTTAAGCAGCATGGTCGGGGGTCCCGAGATAGGCCTCGATCACTTGCGGATGATTGCGGATCTCCTCCGGCGTTCCCTCGGCCAGTAGGCGGCCGAAGGAGAGCACGGTGATGCGCCCGCAAAGGCCCATGACCGCCTGCATGTCATGCTCGACCAGCAGCAGCGTCACGCCGCGCTCGCGCACGCGGCGCAGCAGCGCCATCATCTGCCGGGTCTCTTCCGGGTTCATGCCGGTGAAGGGCTCGTCGAGCAGCAGCACCTTGGGATCGGTGGCCAGCGCGACGGCGATGCCGAGCGTCCGTTGCAGGCCGTGGGGCAGGTTGGCGGTCAGCTCGTCGCGGCGCTCGGTGAGCCCGAAGAAATCCAGGATCTCCTCGGCCCGTTCGCGCGCTTCGGCCTCGCCGGCGCGGTCGCTGCCCAGGAGCGCGGAGACGAAGCCGCGCGGCGCATGGAGGTGGCAGCCGACACGCAGGTTGTCGAACACGCTGAACTCGTGAAACAGCACCGTCGCCTGGAAGGTTCGCACCAGGCCGAGCGCGGCGA
>JAKSDN010000407.1 GCA_022360075.1 Kiloniellales bacterium
ACCCAATCGCGGAAGCTCTCGTAGTCGGCGCCGGCATGGGCCGCGACCGAAACCGCAAACCAAATCGCGAGCGGAATCAAGGCGAGCGCGGTCAGGCGCTGCGACCACCAATGGCCGACGCCTTCCTTTGCGGTGCCGAGCCCGCGGACCCGGCCGAGCGACGTGCGCAGCGACATTACGCGGCCCCCAGGCTGTAGCCGAGAATCCAGCTTAGCAGCGTCAGCACCACCGAGGCGGCGATGACCACCAAGCCCGAGCGGTAGGCCGTATCGAGCTCGAAGCCGTAGCCCGCATCCCAGACCAGATGACGGATGCCGTTGCAGAGGTGATAGAACAGCGCGAAGGTCCAGCCGAACAGCAGCAGCCGGCCGAGGAACGAGCCGATCACCGCCTGGGCCGTGGCAAAGGCTTCCGGCCCCGCGGCTGCAGCCGCCAGCCAATAGACCAGCAGCAAAGTGCCCAACGCCAGCCCGACCCCGGTGATCCGGTGGGAGATGGACAGCGCCATGGTCCATTGAAAGCGATAGACCTGAAGGTGCGGCGAGAGCGGTCGGTTTGCGGACGCCATGAGGCCTGGTCCTCCTCAGCGGCTAGGCTAGATCACGTCGCCCGAGAGTGCACGGGACAATACCCGCAAGACTGCGCCGTGGCCGGTTAACATCTTGTGGTCGTCTTCAATTGATTTAGGCCGCAATGCAGCATGAGTCAACGCGACCCCAAGCGGCCGGCCCACAAGCATGTTCCCGCCGGCACCGACCCTCGCCCGTCTTTTCTTTCGCACATGCAAATAGATGTCTCCGATCGCTTCGTGGTTACAGCCGGCGAAGCGGCAAATGGGAATCGGGCATCGGCAATAGCAGGCGGATTTACCCGTCTTGTGGATAACCCTGTGGAGTAATTGTTGCGTGCTTGTGCAATAGTCAGCCGCTTTTGCACAGAAATCGGGCGCCTATTGCCGAATTTCACTTGTCTGAAAGCTGGTGAGAATCGACACTTTTCTTAACGCGAAAGCGCCGGGTGACGGGCGCGTCGCCGGTCAGAGGCTCCGGCTTGTGGACGGTAGGCGAGGATGGATCCCGGGGGGTCGTGGGAGGCCCGCGAAGCCTAGCTCCGTGAACTCTCCATGGCCCGTAGGCTGCGGCCCTTCCGCTTCGGTGGGTGGGCTGCGCAGGAAGACCGAGCTGGCCTGCGCGCCTTCGGCCTTCCGGCCTCCGCCGACGACGCCTTCGGGCGGCTTCGGTTGTCGTTCGGGCGAGGCTTCCGCCCTGGTTTGTCCGGCGCTTGCGCCAGGCGGCCGGGACGGGACCGAAGAGCGGGACGATTGACGGGCCTTCGGGCTCGACGGACGTCTGGCTCCAGGCGGACCCCCGGGTCCACCGCGCCCGACGGTTTCGGTTCCGGGCGGGGCGCTTCGGCTCCTCGTTGCGGGATCGAGGTCCGGGTCCCCCCGGACGGGGTTGGAAGTGTCGTCTGAGTGTCGGTTCGGTGTTCTGGGCCTTAGCGGTTCGGCGCGGCGCAAGCCGCGACGGCCGCAAAGCAGAAGCCCCGGCCGAGAGCGTCTCGTTCGACAGCCGGGGCGGATAGCAAAGGCCAAGTCTGCATTTCGCGTTGCGGAGCCCTCACCGGCTCCAGCGAGGCGTCGGGTTTGTGTCTCCTCCAGGGCACGCCGCAGCGGGTTTCGACCCCTGCACCCGACGCCTCGCCTTTTAGCGATCGATTCGCGCATTCGCAACCAAATTTTGTGGATTTGGTCTCTAGATCACTAAATCTGGTGTGATCATCCTTCAGGCTCGCCGCGGCACCAGCACGGTGTAGTCGAGGTCGAGCACCACGGCGGGATCGTATTTGCCCTTGGCGTCCTTGTCGGGAAAGTCGGCGCAGGGCCGGTCCTTGGTCGCGACCGTGCGCAGCCGGAGCGCACCGACGTCGTCGCGCCCCGGCAGGGCCATTGTCCCCAGCACCTCGCTCCAGGCGTAGATCGTATCGCCCGCAAAGCTCGGCGCGACGTGGCGGCCGCCGTTGATGGCGGCAATCCGGAAGGCATTGGCGAGACCGTTGAAGGACAAGGCGCGGGCGAGCGAGATGACATGGCCGCCATAGACGATGCGCTTGCCGAAGGGGCTGTCGCCCGCCGCGTGCAGGTCGAAGTGCACCTTGGCGGTGTTCTGGTAAAGGCGCGTCGCCATCTGGTGCTCGGCTTCCTCGATCGCCATGCCGTCGAGATGGTCGATGCGCTCGCCGACGGCGTAGTCTTCCCAAGCCGCGTCGGCGCCGGCCAGCGCCCAATCGTAGGCCGCCACGTTTAGCCCCTCGGGCAGGGTCAGGGACTCCGCCGGCACGGCCTCCGGCAGCGCCGGCAGGACCGGCTCGGGCGCGGGCGCGTTGCTGTCGCGCTTGCGCACCATGACCCAGCGCACATAGTCGAGGACGACCTCGCCGCGCTGGTTGCGCCCGGTCGAGCGCACGTAGACGACGCCGGTCTTGCGGTTCGAGTTCTCCTTGAGGCCGATCACCTCGCTCTCGGTCGAAAACGTGTCGCCGGGATAGACGGGTCGGCCGAAGACGCAATCCGCATAGCCGAGGTTGGCGATCGCATTCTGCGAGACGTCCGGCACCGTCTTGCCGAAGACCACGTGGAACACCAGCAGATCGTCGAGCGGCGCGCCCGGCAAGCCGATCGACTGGGCGAAGGCGTCGGAGGAATGGACCGCGAAGCGCGGCGCGTAGAGCGCGGTGTAGAGCGCCCGATCGCCCTCGCCCAGCGTGCGCGGTGTGGCATGGCGCAGCCGCTGGCCGAGGCGGAAATCCTCGAAGAAGTTGCCGGGGTTGGTCTTGGTCATGGGCGTTGTTCGAGTTGAGTCGTGGCGTCGTTGTTCGGTAAGACGTGGCGTTCGAGTGCGCGTCCTCAACGCTCCAAACTTGTCATTGCCGGGCGTGACCCGGCAACCCATGGAGGTCCGAGACTGGGCCTTCGAAGCCCGAGACCCGGACGGCGATGGGCCCTCAGGTCAAGCCCGAGGGCGACAGTTGATAGAGAGCGGCGGAGTCCAAACCGCTGAAAATCCGTCAATTTCCTAAGCAGATCTTTGTTCGATGCGAGAGAGAAACGCCAAAGCGCGTTTCCCTTGGCGCACCCTCTACTCCCCGACCGCCGCGACCCGCTCGGGCTCGCGCGCGGCGATGGCTTCGGCCATGGCGACGATGCGCTGGGCGTTCTCGACGTGCAGGTTTTCGATCAGCTTGCCCTCGTAGACGGCCACGCCTTTGCCCTGGGCCATGGCCTCGGCGTGGGCGGCGATGATCTTGTGCGACCAGTCGACCTCCTCGTCCGAGGGCGAAAAGGCACGGTTGGCGATCTCGATGGTGCGCGGATGGATCAAGGTCTTGCCGTCGAAGCCGAAGGCCACACCCTGGGCGCAGGAATGGGCCAGGCCCTCGTCGTCGCGCAGATCAAGGTGGACCCCGTCGAGGATGTCGAGGCCGTAGGCACGGGCCGCCAGCAGGCAAAGGCCGAGGCTGGTGATCATCGGCATGCGGTCGCGGGTGTGGCTGGCGTGCAGGTCCTTGGCGAGATCGGAGGTGCCCATGACGAGACAGCCCAGCCGCGGGCTCGCACCGGCGATCGCCTCGGCGTGCAGCATGCCGAGCGGCGTCTCCATCATGGCCCAGATTTCCATGCTCTCGGGCGCGTTGTTGGCCGCCAGGACGGCCTCGGCCTGGCGCACGACGGCCGGGCTTTCGACCTTCGGCAGCAACACGGCGTCGGCCTTGCTGGCGCTTACCGCGACCAGATCCTCGTAGCCCCAGGGCGTGGCGAAGGCGTTCACGCGCACGACCAGCTCGCGGTGGCCGTAGCCGCCCTCGGCGATCGCGGCCACGACGTTGGACCGGGCTTGCATCTTGGCGTCGGCCGAGACGGCGTCTTCGAGGTCGAGGATCAGGGCGTCGGCCGGCAGGCTTCGCCCCTTCTCCAGCGCCCGGGTATTCGACCCTGGCATGTAGAGCACGCTGCGCCGCGGCCTGAAGCTCTTGCTCATTCGCTGTCTACCCCCGTCGCCGGCTGATGGTTCATCGGTCCATATCGCACTTGCGAAAAGCGGCGGCGACTATAAACCATGGTTCGCCTGTGGCAAGTTGCCGGCGGCGGGGAATGCGGCCACGCGGACCCCACGATCTTGCAAGCGCGTCGGGGTGGTGGCGACCGCCCGCGAGCGGTCTCGCTGGGGGAAGCCTCCTTGACCATCCTGTCGATCCAATCGCACGTCTCCTATGGCCATGTCGGCAATTCGTCGGCCGTCTTCCCCCTGCAAAGGCTGGGCTTCGAGGTCTGGCCGATCCACACGGTGCAGTTCTCCAACCACGTGGGCTATGCGGACTGGGCCGGGCAGATCTTCACGCCCGAACACATCCGCGACGTCGTCGACGGCATCGAACGGCGCGGCGTCTTCGCCGACTGCGCGGCGGTGATCTCGGGCTACATGGGCGACGCGGCGATCGCCGAGGCGGTGCTCTACGCCGTCGAGCGCGTGCGCGCGGCCAATCCGCGAGCGCTCTACACCTGCGATCCAGTGATGGGCGACGTCGGCGTCGGGCTCTACGTCACCGACGGCATCCCCGACGAGATGCGCGAGCGGGCCGTCCCGGCGGCCGATATCATCACCCCGAACCAGTTCGAGCTCGAACTGCTGAGTGGAACGGCGATCCACACCCTGGACGAGGCGATCGCGGCGGCGCGCCGGATCTGCGCCACGGGCCCGACGGTGGTGGTCGTGACCAGCCTGCGCCATGCCGAGACGCCGGACGACCAGATCGAGATGATCGCGGTCACGGCCGAGACCGTCTGGCGCGTGCGCACCCCCTTCCTGAGCCTGGACCCGATGCCGCACGGCTCCGGCGATGCCACGGCCGCGCTCTTCATGGCGCATTACCTGAAGGCCGGCCCGACGGCCGAGCGGGTCGCCCAAGCCCTGGGCGCGGCAGCCGGTGCGATCTTCGCCATCATGGCCGCCACCGCCGAAGCCAAGACCGGCGAGCTCGCCTTGATCGCCGCCCAGGATGAGATCGCCCGCCCGAGCCGCAGCTTTCCGGTGGAGAAGCTGGGTTAGCGAAGGTGGACCGGAGCGCCTGTAGGGCGGGTTAACGTAGCGTAACCCGCCCTATTCATCCTAGCCATCGCAGGCCGTGGCGACGAAGGCCTTGTTGCCTTCGATGTGCTTCAGGGTGGCCGAGCAGGACGCCGCCGCCAGGCCGCGCAGCGGCACGGTCTCGCCCAGCGGCAGGGTGAAGGGCGCCTGGTTGGCGAAGATGCGCACGGAGCTGTCGTCGAGCACCTTGGAGAGCGCCATGGAGACCTGCTTCTCCAGCACCCAGACCGCGGCCCCAACGCCGAGCTCGTGCACGCCCGGGGCATCGAGGCCTGCCGGGCGCTTCGGCAGGGCCTCGCCCGCCGGCGCGGCCGCCACCTGTACCTCGGCCGCGGCGCCGGCCTGCGCGGCCGTGGCCATGGCGACCGTCTGCGATGCCGTCTCGCCGATCTCGGCGACCTGCTGGAGCAGGCTCTCCTGACCGCTGGCCAGGCCGGAGAGCTTGTCGCCCACACCCTGGATCTCGCTACGCAAGGCGCTGACGGCCTGGTCCAGACCGGCGGTCTCGGCGACGTCGGCCTCCAGGCTGCTGACCCGCGCGTCCATGCTGGCCGTCAGATCCTCGACGCTGGCCTCGAGCCCGGCCAGGCGCTCGGCTTCGGGACTCGGGGCGGCGGCCTGCTCCTCCAGCTTGGCCGAGAGTGCCTCGACCTCGCCCTTCACCGCGTCCAAGGCCGCGCCGCTCGCCTCGAGCCCGCTCTCGAGCTCGGCGACCTGGGTCTCGAGCTCGTCCGTGCCCGGTGCGATGGCGAGCCCCAGAAGGAAGCCGACAACGAGAATGGCGGCCGCCACGGCCACCTGTGGCATTGACTTGGGCATGCTTGTCTCCCCGGCAGCCTCGGGACCGCTTCGCCGCGGCCCTCCTCAGCTCAGAAACCTAGCAGACTTTGCCGGGGGGCGTCAGCGCCAAGCCGGGCGCGGCCCGGAACTTCACCGGCCGGTCATCACGCCTTCTCTACCCCGACGCGCATCAGACGTGCTTCGGCCAGCGCCCGGCCTTCTTGAGGGCGACGGCCTTGGCCAGGTTCTCGGTCACCCGGGAGAAGACCGAGTCCCAGTCGCCCGCCACGGGCTGGCGGATCAGCCGCATCGAGGGATACCAG
>JAKSDN010001329.1 GCA_022360075.1 Kiloniellales bacterium
CCTCCTCCTCGCGGTAGTCGTGCTCGAAGTAGGTCGCGTTCAGGACCTCGACCAAGGGCAGGTCGAGGACGCTCAGGTTGATCGCCGGCTCGTCGCCCTGGTTGCCGTGGTTGTGCCAGGTGTCGTGCGGCGTCAGCACCATGTCGCCGGGCCCGAAGGCGATGTTCTCGCCCTCCACGCCGGTGAAGTTCAGCTTGCCGGTCAGCCCGAAGCGGATCGCGTTGGGCGAATGGCGGTGCGGCGGCATGATCTCGTTCGGATCGTTCAGCCGGTAGGCCGTGTACATCGTGCTGACCGAGGCGCGGCGTGGCTTCAGTCCCGGATTGACCAGGATCAGCGAGCGGCGCTCGGAGCTTTCGGTCGTAATCAGCTCGGCGGAGCGGTAGAGCAGGGGCTCGATATCGCGCTCATACTTCCAGATGAACGGGATCGCCTTCTGGGTTTCCTTGAGCTGCACGATCTCGTCGTGTGCAACCTCCTGGGTCACCGCCCAGAAAGGAAACATGTTGTGCGCGGCGACATCCGCGTGGAGCGCGTCGAGCGCTGCCTGCCGGTCCCCCTGGACCGACTTTGCTGCATCGGAGCGAGCCATTTCGAACGCTCTCCCTGGCACCGGGGACCGAGTCGAGAGGCTTCTCGTTTCGCTGTCTGGCCTTCCCGCAGGAGGTCCCCTGTCACGACGAAGCGTAACCAAGAGTGAGACCATATGTCAATTATGGTCTCTAAATGAATCGGTAATCGGGCGATTGGTATCGTCTGGGAATTCTCGATCTGGGCGGCTCGGATGCTCCCGATGTAACCGAAACCCGATGATCACAGGGTGAATTCAATCATGAGCTGTGCGGAGGCACGTCCGACCCATAGCTTGAAGCCGCATTGAATGGTTACATTTGAGTTGGTCATGGGAAACCTTTGTGTCATATTGGTTCGGTTTCGGCCAGCTGGGCCGATGGACCCTGGGCGCCCACGCCATGGATCGACATCACAGCGCGCTCGACAAGCTCAGGCAGATGATCGACGACGGTGCCGCCGTTGGCGACGACGGGCGCCTGCCGCCCGAGCGGGTGCTGGCGGATGCCCTTGGCGTCGGGCGCCGCAGCCTGCGGCGCGCCCTCGACGTGCTCGAAGGCGAGGGCAAGATCTCGCGCCGGCAAGGACGCGGCACTTTCTTGAACGGCGGTGCCTTGCCCGAGAGCATGCTCTCCGGCCAGGTCCTGGACCGGACCAACCCGATCGAGGTCATGGAGGTGCGTCTGGCACTTGAGCCGATGATCGCCCGCCTGGCGGCCCTGCGCGCCTCGCGCGCCGACATCGAGCGCCTGGCCGAGCTCGCCGAGCGAAGCCGCACCGCCAAGACGGCCGAGGATTACGAGCAGGCCGACGCGGCCTTCCACCGGGGCCTCGCCGAGACCGCGCGCAACAGCCTGTTCCTGGCCGTCTACGACGTCCTGAACGTGCTGCGCCACGACGCCGCCTGGCGCCAGTTCGGCGAGAACGGCCGCTGCTTCAAGCGACAGGCGGTTTATGCCGGCCTGCACAAGGAGATCGTCGCGGCGATTTCGGCGCGCGACGGACAGCGCGCCCAGGACGCCATGTTCAACCACCTGAACGACGTGCAGACGAACTTCCTGCAGCAGAGCTTCCCGGCGGCGAACGAGAGCTAGTCGAGCGGCGTGCAGCGCAGCGCATCCTCGCCGTCGCAGGCGATGCGCGCGACCGTGACCTCCCCGGAACGCAAGGCCTGAAGCGCCACCTCGTTGCGGCTTTCCGACCAGTTCGCGGCGCTGCCGCAGATCAGGTTCTCGACCGCCATGGCCTCGCCGGCGGCATTGGTGAGGATGAGCGTGCTGCTCTCCGCGTCGCGCTGAAGCCCGACGGAGAGGACGCCGCCCGGAACGATCCTGCCGAGCTCGAGCGAGAAGAAATGCGCGAGCAGGACCACGCACCTGATCTCCGCCGCGCGGTTGTCGTTGACGATCTCCAGGCTGACGTTGTCCCTGGCGTGGGTGCCGGCCGTCAGGGCCCAAAGGGTGATCAAAACGGCGGAAAGGCTGTGCAGGAACAAGCGGATCATGCTGTCGTCGATGTGGGATGACATCGGGTGGCTGTAAACCCGCAGGTCAGGAGTGATGACTCGCGCTGCAACAACATCTTGCGTCCTTCGAGACGCATCCTTCGGATGCTCCTCAGGATGAGGTCAAGCCTTCGTGGCACAAAGAACAGCCCTCCTCCTGAGGAGCCCGCGTGAGCGGGCGTCTCGAAGGGCGCACGGTGGGAGTCCAATGCACCCAGCAGTCATTCCGCGCGATCGCAGGCGCGCTGAGATACGCGTAGCCGACAGAGGAATTTGCCGGGTCACAAAGGGCCCGGTTCACACCGCCCCGCCCCACTATACGCCGCTCGAATGGCGGGCCGGCGAGGCGGTTAGGTAGCTGTCGAACTGCGCGCAGACGCTGCGCAGGAACGGCCGGCCACGCTCGGTGACCGCGACGCGGGCACCTTCGATCGCGACCAAGTCGTCGCGCGCCATGCCGTCGAGCGCGGCGAGCTCCGGGCCGAAGCGCTGGCTCGGCTCGTCGCCGGCGAGCTGCGCGAGATCCACTTCCAGATCGCACATCAAGCGCTCGATGATCGCCCGCCGCGCGCAGTCCTCCGTCGTCAGGGCGAGGCCGCGCGTCACGGCAAGCTCGCCGCTTTCGACAGCCGCGCGGTAGGCCGACAGCGGAACCGCGTTCTGGATGTAGCCCTGCGGCAAGGCGCCGATCGCCGAGGCGCCGAAGCCGAGCAGGGCGTCGGCGTCGTCGGTGGTGTAGCCCTGGAAGTTGCGGCGCAGCCGGCCAGCGTCGAGAGCCGCGGCCATCGGGTCGTCGGACCGCGCGAAGTGGTCGAGGCCGATGCGCCGATAGCCCTTCTCGCTCAGGCGCTCGGCGGCAGCCTCGGCCTGCGATAGGCGCTCGAAGGGCGCGGGCAAGGCCGACTCGTCGATCAGGCGCTGGTGCGTCTTCATCCAGGGCACATGGGCGTAGCCGAACAGGGCCAAGCGGTCCGGCTCTAGCTGCAGGGCCAGATCCACCGTCTCCCGCAGCGTCGCCGGGCTCTGTCCCGGCAGGCCGTACATCAGGTCGAGGTTGAGTCGCGCGATGCCGGCCGCGCGCAGGCTTTCGACGACCGCCGCCGTCTGCTCGTAGGGCTGGATGCGATTGATCGCCGCCTGCACGGACGGCGTAAAGTCTTGCACGCCCAAGCTGGCACGCGTGACGCCGGCTTCGGCCAGGGCATCGACTTTCTCGCCGTCGAGCACCCGGGGGTCGATTTCGACCGCGACCTCGGCATCCGCCTCGAACGCGAAGGTCCCGCGCAGCTCGGCCATGAGCGCGACGAAGTCCGCGGGCGACAGCATGGTCGGCGTGCCGCCGCCCCAATGAACGTGGGAGACCTTCGGACGCGCCGCCATGGCCTCTGCCGCCAGGGCGACCTCGCGCCGCAGCAGGCCGGCGTAGCGCGCGACCGGCTCGTAGCGTTTCACGACCTTGGTGTGGCAGCCGCAGTACCAGCACATCCGGTCGCAGAAGGGGACATGCAGATAGAGTGAGAGACGGGCCTCCGCGCCGAGCGCGGCGAGCCAGCGACGATAGCGCGCGGCATCGATTCCGTCGTGGAAATGCGGGGCCGTCGGATAGCTCGTGTAGCGCGGCACGGGCACGCTGTAGCGGGCAACCAGATCCGGGGTCATCGCGGCAATCTAGCGCAGAGCCCGGTGAACGCTTTGATAAGGATCAATCGAAAGGGCGCTGATCCGAAGCCGCGGCGGTCACGTATAGGGCTTCAAGGCCGTAACACATATATGGCCCATCCGTTGTTACTCACGACGACGCATTCAGCCCAGAGGAGGTATGTCCATGCGCTTCGCCAAGTTCCTGAAGGCCGCCGCTTTCGCCCTGCCGCTCGCCCTGGCCGGCAAGGCCGCCCAATCGGCCGACGTCATCGACGTGGCGCTGTCGAGTGATTCCCACAAGACGCTGGTGGCCGCCGTCCAGGCCGCCGGGCTGGTCTCGACGCTGCAGGGCCCGGGTCCCTTCACGGTCTTCGCGCCCACCGACGAGGCCTTCGCGGCGCTGCCGCCCGGCACCGTCGAGGAGCTGCTGAAGCCCGAGAACAAGGACAAGCTGACGGCGATCCTGACCTACCACGTGGTGCCCGGCAAGACGATGGCTCAGCAGATCAAGGGCAAGCAGTTCTACGCCAAGACCGTCCAGGGCCAGCCGGTGTTCATCGAAGGCGTGTCGAACACCAAGATCTTCGTCAGCCCCAATCCGACCAACAACGTCACCAACAAGGCCCACGTGCTGGCCCAGGTGCCGACCGGCAACGGCGTGGTCCATGTGATCGACAAGGTGCTGCTGCCGCAGTAGCGCTCTGCCCTTGGAGCTTGCTGCAAGACGGGGCGCCCTTGTCGGGCGCCCCATCTCGGCTCGCCCGAGCAGCCGAGCCTCGCGAACAAGTGATCGATTCGAAGGCCAACTGTCCGACCCACCGCCGGACCAAATTTTGCCACATAAATCAATCGACTAGACTAACTAATCCGTGGTTCGGCCGGAAGCCGCCCAAGCGCGGGCAACAAACGAAACGCGCCGGCCAGTGTCAATCCGCGCGGGGGGCGCTACTTTAACCACCAGTGGCGTGGGTCATCTCCAGAATCGATGACCGAGAAAGGACGATGACGATGAGAGCAATCCTAGGTCCGGCGCTGGTCGCCTTGGCTGTTTCGGCCTGTGCGACCGCAGGCGGAAGCGGCACGACCGCGACCTCGTCGCAAACCGCCGACAGAGCCCAGGGACAAGACGTGGCCCAGTACAGCGCGCCGGCGAGCGGCGGCACTTTCCTGGGCCAGTCGACGCCCTACGCCCGGACCCGGGCGGAAATCGAAGCCTCCGGCTGGACCAGCCGTGGCTTCTATCCGCCCGAGTACTGCTGGGTGATCTACCGCGAGGAGTGGAACACGCAGCAGTACTGGGACATTCGCCGCTGGTGCGATAAGCGCGAGATGCGCGGCGACACCTTCCTTTAGGGCTGTTTACCGAACCGCGTGGCGCGCGCTAACCCGTGCGCGCCACGCGGCCTTCGATCGGATAGGCCGGGTCGCTGTAGCCGGGCGTCGAGGGATGCCCGACCGGGACCAGGGAATCGACCAGGGCCTCGTCCTCGGCCGTGAAGGCGTAGTCGAGCGCGCCGAGGTAGTCGTCCCACTGCGCCTCGGTGCGCGGGCCGCCGATGGCCGAGGTCACGATCCGATTGTTCAGGACCCAGCAGACCGCGAACTGACCGGGCGTGATGCCGCAAGCCTCGGCATGGGCCTTGATCCTCTGGGCAATGACCAGGGATTCGCGGCGCCATTCGGTCTCCATGATACGCGTGTCCTCGCGCCCTGCCCGCGTGCCCTGCGGCGGCGGGGCGTCCGGATCGTACTTGCCGGTCAGCACCCCGCGCGCCAGGGGGCTGTAGGGCACGACGCCGAGGCCGTAGTGATCGCAGACCGGGAGCTGCTCGACCTCGGGCATGCGGTTCATTGCGTTGTAATAAGGCTGACTCACGACCGGGCGCGGCATGGCAAGCCGATCACAGATACGGACGATCTCGGCGATACGCCAGGAGCGGTAGTTGCTGACCCCGAAGTAGCGGATCTTGCCCTGGCGGATCAGATCGCCGAAGGCCGCCACGCTCTCTTCCAGCGGGGTCTCCAGATCCTCCTTGTGCAGATAGTAGAGATCGATGAAGTCGCTGCCCAGGCGCCGCAGGCTCCGCTCGGCCGCCTCGAGAATCCACTTGCGTGAAAGGCCGCTTTGATTGGGCCCGTCGCCCATCGCGTTGGCGACCTTGGTCGCCAGCACCCAGTGGTGCCGCTCGCCCGCGATCGCCCGCCCCGTAATCTCCTCCGAGGCGCCGGCGTTGTAGACATCGGCGGTGTCAATAAAGTTGATCCCGGCGTCCCGCGCCTTTGCGATGATCCGCTCGGCCGTCCCCGCCTCGGTGGCGCCGCCGAACATCATGGTGCCCAGGCAGAGCGGCGAGACCTTGAGCCCGCTCCTGCCAAGCCTTCGGTAGTCCATGCTCCCCGCTCCCCGCGCGGCTGCGATGCTCTCGCTCTGGCCGTAGAAGGTCCCGCCGACGTGAGCGGCCGGCAAGCGGGCGCATGGTTTCACAGGGAGCGCGCGCGGCAAAGGCCTTTCGCGCTACCGAACCGGGCGCCGTCCTAAGCTACAGCGTTTTGCAATCGTACGGCCCCGGGCCAGGGCCGATTCCAAGCGAACGTTAAACGCTCTAGCCGCCGCGCGGCGGCCAGTGCTTGTCTCCCTCGGTCAGGTCTTCGGCGAGCCGGTAAATGTAGAGGCCCCTGAAAGGATTTGCGTGGGTGACGAGGACGTCGACGCCCCCGACCCTGACGTGGACGAGCTTGTTGAACGGCTTGGTGCGGCCGTCGGCCTGAACGGGGCCGTCATCGTGCGACCAGCGCACATGGGCGCGCGTCTTCGGGTCGAAGGCGTCGATGTCACGGCCGCCGTTCCACAGGAAGATCTTGTCTCCCACCGGCAGAATGCTCGTGGTGTAGGTGTGCCCCCAGCCGAGCGCAGGCCGCTTGATGCTCTGCGGCAGGAGGCCGCCCGAGCGATCGGGTGCGTCCGGATTGACCGTGATGAAGTGCGTTCCGGAGTAGTTCAGGCCCCAGAACCTACCGTCTTCATGCGGATAAACGGAGATGTTCGATTCGCTGTACTGGGCATGCCCGATCGATCTGGAGCGCTTGACGATCCTGTGGTGCCTGACCATTGGCGAGCGCGGGTCGTTGGGGTCGAGGCGCGAGGTAACGACCTCGGAAGGGTCGACGACGTAGATCCGCCACGCCGCAAAGACGAGCAGGTTGCCATCCGGCAGAACACCCAATCGCCAGTTCTGACCGGCAAACACATTATGGAAAGCTTCCCACCGACGCTCGCCATCGGGCTTGTTCAGGTCGAGCATCCAGTAGGCGGTCGAACGATACTCGGCAAGCCCGGCGCACTGCTGATGCCGCCCGTGATGCCAGAACAGCGCGTTGACGTCGCCCTTCCTGACATGGACGAGCCCACCGGTGATGTGTCCTCCGGTCGGGAACGCCGGATAGGCATCGTCCTTGAACGTCCCGTCGTCGGTCATCCACTCCAGGGCGCAGGCTGCCGATGGGCTTCGCGCCCGCTCGGGGTTGCCGTGATAGCTCTCGAAGGTCGCGCCTTTCGGCCACTCGGCCTGGGGCGGGACAAGGCGACGCGGCGGCGTCACGTAGGAGCACTCGAGCGTCTCGAGCGAGATCTTGTAGGACTCGGCGCCGCCATAGGCGTTGTGACCGCCGCCCGGACCGAAGTAGAGGTGTTCGCCGTCGAACGCGCCGGTCGTCCAGGCCGTCCAGACGGCCTGGGGCCGACCGGTCACGAGAAGCCTGCGCAGCTCGGCGTCGGACGGCCAAAGACCGCGGCAGTGGACGTCGGGCAGCTCACGCCAGGAATTCGGCGCCATCTCGGCAACGATCTTCGCAAGGGTCGCGAGCCGGCCCGGCCTTGCCTCGGGGCCCGCCTCGGCCATGGCCGCCGCGGGCAGGAGCAGAGCGATCGCAAGGCACAAGCGCTTCATCGCCGCCTCTGGACGTTTCGTGGACAGACCGGCGAGGCTTCGTGGCCATGGTTGCGGACGTTGCGGTCTCTCATGCTCCTCGCATCCTTCGCGACCGCCGAGCCAAGCGTTCCGACTATAGACTAGAGCATTTTGCGGCGGCGGCGAGCCGGCGCATGTTTTCACGGAGAATGGGCGCGGCAAAGGCCTTTTGCGCCGCGGGCGACGTAGACGGCGTCAGGCGCTGAGGTCGAGTAGCGACCCAGGGTCCTGGCGGGTGGTTTCGGCTGGCGCGCTGCTGGCGGCGTAAGCGCGCTGCGCGGCGCGCTCCGCCTGGCCCTGCATGCCATAGCCGCTGCGCGCCGCCGCCAGGTCGGCGCCGGAGGGATTGGTCGCGGCATGGGCGGCGGCGGCGATGCGGCCGCCCAGCGCCTCGGCATCGTTGGGATCGCCGCTCGGGCTCTGCGCCTTGATCGGCACCGAGCCGCCCACCGCGTAGAGCTGGCCGTCGGGGCCGCGCTGGTAGACGTAGGAGATCGGCCCCGCCAGATCGCCGGCCGCGGCGGCATGCGCCTTCTCTTCCTGCTTGACCTGCTGGTCGCGCTGGCGCAGGCGATCGACCGCCGCCTTCTCGCCGTCCGAGAGATCGGCGTAGCTGCGTGCGGCCTCGGGCGCCCGGGCGCTCTGCCCCGGCGCCGGCACCGCCCGGGCCTCGGCCGGGCCTGGGGCCGCGCCGGCCTCAGAGCCACCGTTCTTGGGCGCCTGAACCGTCTCGGTCGCCTTGACCTTGAGCGCATAGAGCTGCCGGCCATCCCGCGCCTCACCCAAGGGCTGCGCGCCGACGATCACGCCGAAGCGACCGCCAAAGCCAAGAGAGCTCAATCCACCGACCGCGGGTGCGGGCATGGTCAGGTTCCGAACAGAGAAAGACGCCCGTTCAGTCTATTCCTTTGGGATTAAGCGACGTTTAAGTGTCCTTCTCGAAATAACACCTTGAGATCAATGCGTTGCCATAATTCGTTTGTCATCACCGGGCTTGACCCGGTGATCCAGGGCGGTGCCCGGGTCAAGCGATGCCTGGATTGGCGGATCAAGTCCGGCAATGACAGTGGAGGAGGTCCTTAGCTCCAAGCTCTTGTTCCGAAAGCGATCATCATGGATCAGGCTCACAGGGCACTTGCCGGCCTCGGGGGTGAATACAGCAAGACCGTCCTGCGCCCTTCCGGGCGCGCATCAGTCAAGACAGTTGCGGATAGCCTGCCCGCGCCGCTTCCTGCTCCATGTCGAGAATCACCTGATAGGCCGTCGTCGGCAGCACTTCCACGCCGTCGATCAGCAGGGCCTCGCGCGCCGCTGCCGTGGCCGGGTCGGCCAAGGCCTCGGCGAGGCCCGCGCGCAGACGCTCGAGCTGCTCCGGGGAACAGCTCTGAGTCGTGACGTAAGGCAGGCCCGGCGCGGGCGCGCTCCAGGTCAAAACACGTAGATCGGCGACCGCCGCCGGCCGGTGGCGGGCGAGGAGCGCGAAGGTGACGCAGTCCGCGGCGGCGACGGCGGCGCGGCCTTCGGCGACCGCCGCCAGGGAGCCAGCATGGCTACCGGTCTCGATCGCCTCGGCGAAGAACGAGCCGCCCTCGGCCAGCGGCGCCACGAGATGGCGCAGGCAGTTGTAGCCGGACTGGGAGTTGCGTCCGTTGAACGCGGCGCGCCGGCCCCGGAGATCCTCGAGCGCTTCGCTCGGGTCATCGGCGCGGACCAGGATGGCGCTGCGGTAGAGCGGGCCGTCGCAGCCCTCCGCCCCGTAGCAGGGCGTGGCCACCAGGGCGAGCGAGTCCCGATAAGCGTGGGTCAGGGGATAGCCGCAGGTCTGGCTGATCAAGAGCTCGGGCAAGCGCCAGAGCGCGCCCGGATCGCCCTCGCGCGACAGGCGCTCCGGCACGGGCGCCAAACCGGCCTGCCGAAAGGCCCGGGCGAGCCCCGCCCACCAGGCATCGGTGGCCGCGCGAAGCTCCGGCAAATCGTACATCGGTAGGCTGGCCAGGCTGTCGGCCATCGTTCGTTCCTTTTCGGCGGCACCGCGGCCGGGTCGCGTCACTCCTTGCGGAGGCTGCTCTCCAGCTCCTTCAGCAGGTTGCCGAGGAAGCCGCCGATCTCCGGCGGCTGCACGACGGCGGCGCGGATCAGGTTGTCGAAGACCTGGGTCATGGCGCGGATGTGCTCCGTCGAATTGAACACGACGTAGAGGCTGCCGAAGTAAATCGAAGCCCGCAGCGGGCCGAAGATCGTCACCGGCACGCAGAAGTGCTCCAAGCCGTCGTAGAGGAACCAGCGGAAGGTCGGATAGAGCTCGTCGGTCAGCGAGATCATCCAGCGGAGCTGGCGGCGCCGGGCATCGACCGAGAGATCGCGCCAGATGCCCTCGCCGCGGGCGAACTGCTCCATCGACTGATAGGACGAGCAGGACTCCATGTCGGTCTCCGGCCGCCGGCTGTAGGCCAGCCGCCGCTCCGCCTCGTCCTGGCGCGCCTGCGGCACGAAAGTGCCCTGGGCGCGGAACTCGAACTCGATCACCTCCTCGGTCTTGAGCAGATCCGGCAGGGTCGAGGGCACGTAGCGGATCTTGTAGCCCGCAGCCTCGGCGTGCCACTGCTGCAGGCGCTCGTCCGCCGGCGAGCCGGTTCCCGGCTGGATCTCCGGGCTCTGGCTGAGCATGTCGAGGCCGAGCTGGCCTTCCTGGCTAAGCCCGAGCAGCCAGTCGACGCTGACCTGCTGCGACGAGGCGATCGCGGCGATCGTATCGGCGCGCGGCAGGCGCACGTTGTCGGGCGAGAGGAGCTGCGACAGCGTCGAGCGGTCCAGACCGAGCTGCGCGGCGAAGCCCGAGCGGGTCAGGCCCGACTGCTCGATGACGTCACCCAGCCTTTCGCGAAATACCTCCACCGTCTCCCGTCGGTCCATTTCCCCCTCGCTGTTGCTTGTTAACCAAGTGCCTTCGAATTGGATTAACGACTGTTGTGTAATGTCAACAAATAGCAGATTTGGTGACCAGATGCCATGAATTATGCACATTCCCACGTTGCTTCTGTGGTCATTCGGCCGTATCGAAGAAAGCGAGGAATGAACAAGCGCGGCATCGAGGCCACGCGGATTTAGGGAGAGGTACGGAGGTGGCTGCCAAGCCGGCAATGGGAAGAACGCGTCTGCCAAGCCACGTCGAATGGCCGACCGTCGCTCTCTTGCTCGCGGTCTACGGCGCTTTCGCACTCGTTACCTGGCACTACGCGCAACTGCCCCTGTGGCTGGTCCTGCCCTGCGCCGCCTTTCTGGTTTGCCTTCAAGGCTCGCTCCAGCACGAGGTCGTGCATGGCCACCCCACGCCCTGGAACTGGGTCAACGAGGCTTTGGTGCTGCCCTGTCTCTGGCTATGGATGCCGTTTCGCACCTATCGGCGGCTGCACCTCGTTCACCACAGCGACGAGAACCTGACCGATCCGGAGAAAGACCCGGAGTCCTACTATCTGACGCCCGAGGCTTGGCGGGCCTGCGGACGGGTCGCCCGCGCGTATCTCTGGTGCCTCAACACCGTGGCCGGCCGTCTGCTGCTGGGCCCGCTGCACGCCACTTGGCAGCTTTACCGCGCCGAGCTGCCGCGCCTGCTGCGCGGCGAGGGCCAAGCCTTTCGTGAGTGGCTACCGCACCTGCTCGGCACGGGACTGGTCCTCGCCTGGGCAGTCGGCATCTGCGGCATCCCCATGCTCGATTACCTGCTGTTCTTCGCCTATCCGGGCACGGCGCTGACCCTGCTGCGCTCCTACCTCGAGCACCGGGCCGTGCCGGTCGCCGCCGAGCGCAGCGTGATCATCGAGGCCGGGCCGGTCATGTCGCTGCTGTTCCTGAACAACAACCTCCATGCCCTGCACCACGCCGAGCCGGGCCTCGCCTGGTACCGTCTGCCGGCCCGCTTCCGTGAACGGCGCGCAGCCCTGCTCGCCGGCAACGGCAGCTATCACTTCCGGGGCTACTGGGAGGTGGTCGCGCGCTACCTGCTCTGGCCCAAGGAGGCGCCGGTTCATATGGCCGGCCAGTCGAGCCGGCCGTCGGGCGAGACGGCCAGGGTCACACCCACATTCCTGCCCGTGGCGGAGACCGAAGGTCGCGCGTAAGGCTCTCGGGGCCGGCGCTCCGTCTGAACAAGCATCCCCTCTGCCGTCATTGCGAGCCGGCACTTGCCGGCGCGGCAATCCAGAGCCACCGTTCAGGCGGCAACGATCCGCATTGCTTCGCGCCGCTCGCAATGCCAAGGCTGGTGGCCGTGAGGCATGTTCCAGACAAATCGGCACCCCCCATCGGCACCCCCCAAGGACACAAAGGCACTTATGACCAGCGAAGCTATCGCCCTGACCGGGCACGATTTGACCCCGGAAACCCTCGCCGCCATCGCCCGCTCTGGCCGCGCGGTGTCGATCGACCCGGCCGCCGCCGCCCGCCTCGCCCAGAGCCGGGCCGTGGTCGAGCGCCATCTGGACCAGAACCGTCCCGTCTACGGCCTCACGACCGGGCTCGGCCCGCGCGTGACCCATCGCCTGTCGCGCGACGAGATGACCGCCTTCTCGCGCCTCACGGTGCTCGGCCGGAGCGTCTCGCTCGGCCCGCCCCTGCCC